>JAKAMS010000489.1 GCA_021812745.1 Bacteroidota bacterium
TTTTAGTTGTAATTAAATTTTCAAAACGGCACCGTCAAACAAATTTTTTCTTCAATTTTTTTCTTCTTTGCTCTGCAATTATTTCAGAGGAGATACCGCCGCGAGTATTGAAGTTGGCGGTTATTTTTATATAACGCGGTTTCATAACTTTAATCATATCGTTCAGAATCCGGTTTGTTACGGCTTCGAAATAGATTCCATCATTGCGGAAAGATTGCAGATAAAATTTATAGCTCTTCAGTTCAACACAAATTTTTTCCGGGATATATTCGAGAACGATTGTCGCAAAATCCGGCTGTCCCGTTACCGGACAAACGGAAGTAAACTCCGGTGCTGTGTGTATAATTATGTAATCCCTTTCCGGGTTAGGATTAGGAAATGTAACAAGTAGTTTTTGTTTGTCGTTCATTTAATATCTCTTTAATAATTTCAAAAACAATAGAACACAGAATAATTAAACTGTTCATCCTAGATTTTCAATCAATCATATCTCGGTCTAATTTTATAAGGAATCGGATCTTCCACTCTCGCCTGTTCAAACCCACGCAAACGGAAAGCGCAACTGTCGCACACACCGCATGCTTCATCTTCGCTTTGGTAGCACGACCACGTAAGATTCAACGGTGCATTTAATTCAAGTCCCTTTTTAACAATATCCGCTTTAGAAAAATGAATTATTGGTGTTTCAATTTTAATTTTTGTTTCAGGTTTGGTACCAAGCTCAACCATCTTTTCGTACGCTTCAAAAAACTCAGGACGGCAATCAGGATATCCGCTGGCGTCTTCGTAAACAGCACCAATAAAAACCGCATCGGCGCCGATTACTTCTGCCCAGCTTACACATGCGCTCATAATATTTGCATTCCGAAACGGCACATAAGAACTAGGTATTTCTCTATTGTTAAGGTCTGCTTTTGCAACTTCAATTGATTTATCTGTTAGAGAAGAGCCACCGATTTTTGTAAAATGTCCGAAATCTATTACTAATCTTTTTTCTGCATTATAAAAATCTGCAATATCATGAAAAGCTCTCAGCTCGCGTTTTTCAGTGCGCTGACCGTAGTTTATATGAATTAATGCAAGACGATAATTTTGATTTGCAATAGCAGCAGTAACACAACTATCCATTCCGCCACTGACAGCAACTACAGCTAACTTATTTTTTTCCATTCATAATTCTTTTTATTCACGGCACAAAAATAGCAAATTGCAAAGTGAGATGGAAAAACAGAATTAGCTCAATTATTTATTACTTCTGTTTATTTTTAAGAATAAAAAGCATAAAAACTATTAATAATGAAACTATGGATGAGATAAAAAACGGCACTTGCGCTCCGAAGCTGTCCCATAAAATTCCAGTAAGAAATGAACCAAACATAATTGCAAAACTAGAAAGTGCTGTAAGTAATCCTATTGCAGAACCGCGGAATTCATCCGGTACAAGATCGGATACCCACGCTTTGGAAATTCCCTCTGTTGAAGAAGCATAAATTCCGTAAAGAGCAAAAAGAAGCCAGACAACTACATTATCACTGTTAATCGCAAAACCGAAATAGACTGCAGAAAAAATTATCAGACCAAAAATGAAAATGTTTTTCTTGCCGAATTTGTCCGAGATTATTCCGATAGGATAAGATGAGAGCGCATAGATTAAATTATAGAACACATAACCAAGAATAGCCGTTGTATCCGAGTGAGATATTTGTTTTGATTTTAAAATCAAAAAAACATCGCTGCTGTTAACCAAAGAAAATAATGTAAATACAACAAGAAGAATTTTATATTCGGAAGGTGCGCTATTCCAAAATTCCAGATACATTTTTTTCTTAGAATTTTTCAATGCGCCTTTCGCATCTTTAACCACAAATGTAAAACCAATTGCGAACAAAGAAGGAATTAGAGCAAACAAATAAATCCAACTATACTTTCCTGGGAAAAAGTTAAGAAGAACAATTGCCGCAATAGGTCCCGCAACCGCACCAAAAGTATCCATAGCCCGATGAAATCCGAATACTGCTCCTGTATTTCCATTTGCATAACTAGCAAGAAGCGCATCGCGTGGTGCGGTGCGAATCCCTTTACCAATTCTATCAACAATGCGAGCCGAGACAACTGATGGAATGGTTGCAATCAATCCGGGAATAGATTTGAACAAGCCCGAAAGACTATAACCGATAATAACAAAAATTGAACGCTTGCCAATTTTATCTGAGAGTGATCCAAAATAGCCTTTTAATAGTCCGGCAGTTACTTCTGCAATGCCTTCTATTAATCCAACCACAGACATCGAGGCTCCGAGAATTGAAGTCAGGAAAATTGGAGTTATTGGGTAAAGCATCTCGCTTGCAAAATCCGTGAAGAAACTGACCAGTCCAAGAATCACAACAGATCGTGATATGTTTTTAAATTTCATTTTAATAAAATATTTGTTAATTCAATTTCTTCAAACAAGTTCAATATTCCAAAAAGTTTCTAAAGACAAATTAATAAGCTAAGATAGAACTTCATATAAAATCTTCATAACTTATCTTGAGATTTATGAAAGGAACTGAGATGGAATATTATGAATTACATCCTATAACACCGCAAATGCGTTACATC
>JAKAMS010000490.1 GCA_021812745.1 Bacteroidota bacterium
AGAAATTCGTAGAAAAATATTCTCAAACTCTAATCTGCGTAAATCTGTTTAATCAGCTTCATCAGCGTGCTAATAAAATGAAAAGAAATATCCTACTACTAGTTTTTTTAACAAACCAAATATTCTCACAAGAAGTTGATATCGCCCCGGCGCTTAAGCAGATTGAGAGAGGCAACATCTCTAATGCAGCAGAAATATTGCTTAACCTCAAATCCAAAAATCCGGGCGACCCATCTGTTATTTTTCTTGATGCCACACTTACTAAAGATGGTGATGAAGCGTTAAGAAAATATTCTACCGTTCTTGAAAAATTTCCGGAGAGTAAATATGCGGATGCTTCTCTTTACAGAATCTTTTCTTATTACTATTCTCTCGGTTATTACAAGAAAGCGGAATCTTATCTGAATAGATTAAAAAAAGATTTTCCGGAATCTCCATACATCAAAACAGCCGACCGGAAAATTCCCGATATTGAAGAGCCAAGCGCTCAGATAGTAAGCGCACCTCAGATTCAGCAGCCAGTTCAGCAGAAAAAAAACGAAACAAAAGAATATAATTTTACAATTCAAGCGGGTGCTTTCTTAAATGTTGAAAATGCCAAGAAGTTGAGTGATCAACTGAAGAAGGAAAATTATTTTACCGAGATCGCTACAAAGGAAGTTGGGGGAAGTATTTTAAATGTAGTAAACGTCGGCAGGTTTGCAAATGAAGAAGAAACAAAACCGGTTTTAAATTTTCTCGAAAGCAAATTCAATCTAAAAGGAAGAGTTGTTGCAATAATGCAATAAGAGTAATTCCACTTTCTTAATTAAATTGATATAAAAACCGTTATTTTAAAGCGCAAAGATTTTCTAACTAGATTCTAGAATGAAGATAGAAGAGTTTCAAAAAAAATTCGGTATAATCGGAAAGAGTCACGAGATACGCGATCTTGTTGATATTGCAATGCAAGTGGCGCAATCGGATATTTCCGTTTTAATTACCGGTGAAAGCGGAGTTGGAAAAGAAATTTTTGCTCAGGCTATTCACGGATTCAGCAGACGCGCTAATAAAGAATTGGTCAGCGTAAACTGCGGTGCGATTCCGGAAGGGATTCTCGAAAGCGAGTTGTTCGGTCATAAAAAAGGTTCCTTTACGGGATCTACTGAAGACCGCAAAGGGTATTTCGAAGTGGCGGACGGCGGAACTCTTTTTCTTGATGAGATTGCAGAAATGCCTCTTACGACTCAAGTGAAACTTTTGCGTGTGTTAGAGACACAAGAGTTTATGCGACTTGGCAGCGAAACAGTAACAAAAGTTGACGTACGAATTATTGCAGCGACAAATAAAAATTTACAGAGAGAAGTTGATTCAAAAAAATTCCGCAATGATTTATATTTCCGGTTAAAAGCAGTTTCTCTCAACATTCCTCCATTACGTGAAAGACGCGGCGACATTTTAGATTTGACTTCCCTTTTCATAAAAAATTATTCTAATAATAATAGGAGAACTCCTCCGCAGATTACACATGAAGCAGAGGAACTTCTTGTCAATTACAATTGGCCAGGAAACATTCGCGAACTTAAAAATGTAATCGAAACTTCAATTGCTTTAAACCGCACCGGCACTCTGGACGTTGATTCATTTATTCCGCTCCTAACTGAAAAAAGAGCTGACGATGAACTAAGAAATCTTCCAGTTCATCTCAACCGTTCCG
Source organism: Bacteroidota bacterium (assembly GCA_021812745.1). The sequence goes on from JAKAMS010000490.1 coordinate 1,697, forward strand.
CCGAATCGCTTGACCGTGAAATGATCTATAGAGCATTGATAGAGATAAAAAAAGATTTAAACGACTTAAAACAGATAGCGGATAAAAATCAAAGCGATATAAATAATTCCGCTATCAGTCAAAGTACAAATGAAGTTGTTCGGCTTGATGAAATTGAAAAGCGGGCAATCTTAAACGCAATTAATTTTACTAAATATAACAGAAGAAGAGCCGCGCAAATGCTGGGTATTAGCGAGCGAACTCTTTACAGAAAATTGAAGGATTATGGAATTGAGTAAAGAGTACATAAGTAAAAGAGTGTCTAAGTGCCTGAGACTTTTTTTAGTGTTCATTTCACTCTTGAGTGCGATTGTAAATTTACAATCATGCAGTTATTCTTTTACCGGCTCTTCTGTTCCCGCTCATTTAAAAACTATTTCAATCCCGGTATTCAGCGATAAAAGCGGGTCCGGTGAATTTGATTTGAACAGAAAATTGACCGATCAACTCATTAAAAAATTCAATGATGACAATACGCTTTTTGTAAGCGACCGGCTGAATGCCGATTCATTTCTGGATGGAACAATTATCGCCTTGAGCGATGCACCGAATATAGTATCCGGCGGCGAAAAAGTTACATCAAGAAGAATTACAATTACCGTACGCGCTGTTTATAAAGATTTAGTAAAGAAGAAACAGATTTTCGAAAAAAATTTTTCCAACTATGGCGATTATATTGTTGATGGCGATATAACATCAGTCCGCAATGCCGCAATTCAAACGGCTATTGATAGAATCGCAGAAGATATTTTGTTGGGTGTAGTTTCTAATTGGTAACTAATTTAAGGCGGTTAAATGATATTTGATGAAATAGTTCTCTTTACTTACATATTTTCTCTATCAATCATTCTGATCTTTGGAAGTCA
>JAKAMS010000491.1 GCA_021812745.1 Bacteroidota bacterium
TAGATGGATTTACCGCAATGTTGATGTTGTAATTATTGATCAGAGATTTTTAGATAAAGATGGACAAATTGAGCAATATTTGCTTCCACTTGGTTCAATGCGCGAACCGTTTGAATCATTGAAACGTTCGGATATTATAATTATCAATAGAAAATTTTCAGGTATTAATAAGATTCCGGAAAAGTTAGAAAGGTATTTTGAAGGGAAAAAAGTTTTCACCGGTTATTATGAAGCAGTTGGTTTTTACGATGTGAAAAATCATCATTTTTTTAAGATGAACGAATTTCAAGGACAAAAAAGTTTAGTGGTTTGCGGAATTGCCCGCCCCTATTCTTTTTTGAACGCACTTGAAAAAAATAAAATTGATATCACCAACAAAATGATTTTTGACGACCATAAAAATTACTCTCTTAAAGAAGTGCATGACATCCGGAAGAAATTTTACGATACAAATTCTTATTCGGTACTTACTACACAGAAAGATGCGGTAAAATTCATCAAGTACTCGAAAGAACTTGACGACATAGATATTTTCTATTTGAAGATAGAGCTTAAACTGGACGAACAAAACAAATTTGACGAACTAATTATAAAATCAATTAACTAATAAAAAAATAAAGACAAACATTTATCGGAGGATATGTTAAATGGCTAAAGCAACACAAAAGTATGTGTACTATTTCGGCGGCAAACGTGCTGAAGGACAGGCAACAATGAAAGAATTGCTCGGTGGTAAAGGCGCTAACCTTGCCGAGATGGTCAATATTGGATTACCGGTTCCTGCCGGTTTCACAATTACAACCGAAGTATGTACAGCTTATTACAAAAACAACAGAAAGTATCCAAAAGAACTTGAGAAACAAGTTAAAGATGCTCTTGCAAAGACAGAAAAAGAAATGGGCGCAAAGTTTGGAGATAAAGTTAATCCACTTCTCGTTTCAGTTCGTTCCGGTGCTCGCGCTTCAATGCCCGGTATGATGGAGACAATTCTCAATGTCGGTTTAAACAATCAAACGCGTGAGGCATTAATTGCAAAGACAGGAAATCCCCGCTTTGTTTACGATTCACACCGCCGCTTGATTCAAATGTATTCCGATGTTGTAATGGAAAAAGCTGCCGGTATTGAACCGGAAGAAGGCAAAGGAGTCCGCCAGCAATTAGAAAAAGAACTTCATAACATGAAAGAAGCCCGCGGTGCTAAAAGTGATACGGATTTGAGCGCCGATGATTTAAAAGAACTGATCGAAATCTATAAAGCAAAAGTTCAGGAAGTTCTTGGCAAACCATTTCCGGAAAATCCAATGGATCAACTTTGGGGTGCGGTTTCTGCAGTATTTCAAAGCTGGATGGGAAAACGCGCAATCTCTTACAGAAGAATTGAGAGCATTCCCGATGAATGGGGCACTGCTGTAAATGTTCAATCAATGGTATTTGGAAATATGGGAGACACATCTGCAACCGGTGTTGCGTTTACACGTAACCCTGCAACCGGAGAAAATTATTTTTACGGTGAATGGCTACCGAACGCACAAGGCGAAGACGTAGTTGCCGGTATTAGAACTCCAAATCCAATTAATGAAATTGGAAAGAGCGAGCATACAGCTCATCTCCCTTCACTTGAAACAGGAATGGTTCCGGCTTATAAACAATTACATGCAATTCAACGCTCTCTTGAAAAACATTATCACGATATGCTTGATATTGAATTTACAATTCAAGAAGGCAGACTCTATATGCTTCAGTGCCGTGTAGGAAAAAGAAACGGACCTGCTGCTGTAAAGATGGCTGTTGATATGTATAAAGAAAAATTAATTACAAAAGAAGAAGCAGTAATGCGTGTTCTACCTTCTCAGCTTGATGAACTTCTTCATCCTATCATAGATCCAAAAGCAGAACTTACTTCAACCGTTATTGTAAAAGGATTACCGGCAGGTCCTGGTGCCGCATCCGGTCAGGTTGTATTCTCTTCTGTTGATGCGGTTGCATGGGCAAAAGAAGGTAAAAAAGTTATTCTGGTTAGAGAAGAAACAAATCCGGAAGACATCGAAGGAATGCGTGCAGCTCAAGCAATTTTAACTGGCCGTGGCGGTATGACATCTCACGCTGCGCTTGTTGCTCGCGGCTGGGGCAAATGCTGTATTGTTGGCGCCGGTTCCGTAAAAATAAATTATGAAGAAAAATATTTTACTGTGGGCAATGTAACGGTTCGCGAAGGTGAATATCTTACATTAAACGGTTCTAAAGGAAATGTTTATCTTGGTGAAATGCCGATGATCAAAGCTGCCGAAGAAAATCCGGACTTTCAGGCATTTATGAATATTTGCGACGCGGTAAGAAAATTGAAAGTTAGAACAAATGCAGATACGCCGGAAGATGCGGCACGGGCACGTGCATTTGGCGCAGAAGGAATTGGTTTGTTCAGAACCGAGCATATGTTCTATGGAAAAAATTCTGAAGAACCGTTGTTCAAGCTGCGCAAGATGATTCACTCTAACACAGAAGCTGAAAGAAGAAGTGCATTAGATGAGCTCTTCCCATATGTTAAGCATGATGTAAAAGGAACTCTTGAAGCAATGGACGGATTTCCGGTAACATTCAG
>JAKAMS010000492.1 GCA_021812745.1 Bacteroidota bacterium
CTTCAACAGCTTTTTCTGTCATTGAATCATCAACAATAATTTCAATTTTTATCTTAGGAACGAATTCAATTTGATATTCGCTTCCCCTGTAAGTTTCTTTATGTCCTTTTTGTCTTCCGTATCCTCGAACTTCTGTAATCGTCATTCCTCTAATACCTTCTTCAAGAAGAGCTTCCTTTACATCATCCAATTTAAACGGGCGAATGATCGCTTCAATCTTCTTCATGAAAATCTCTTGTTAGGAATTTTTACCGTGACAGTTTTTAAATTTTTTCCCACTTCCGCAAGGACATGGTTCATTACGGCCTGTTTTTTGTTCAGCTTTTATCGGCTGCAATTTAACTCTATGCCCGCCTTCTTCGTCTCCTCCGGCAGGAGCCCGCAATCCTAAATTATCGGCAGAGTCTTTAATAGTCTGCATTCTCTGCGATTGTGCCACTCTTTTATTTTGAACCTCTGCAGGTGCTTGCGGCCAGAATTTGAAACAGAACGCTACCACCTCATTTCTGATTTGTTCTAATAATGTTAAAAACAATCCGTAAGATTCTGATTTATATTCCAGCAAAGGATCTTTCTGCCCGTAAGCTCGTAATCCAATACCTTCTTTTAAATCATCCATTTCGCGAAGGTGTTCTTTCCATTTTTCATCAATAACACTAAGAACAGCATAACGTTCTAGGCGAGCCATTAAATCACTGCCGAGCATTTCTTCTTTATGTTGATAAAAATCCTTTGCAGCTTCAAAAAGTTTTTCTTTTACACCATCTTTACCTAAATCTTCAAAAACTTTCGGTTCAAACTTCATATCCACTAAAAGACTTTGAAGAACTTCGCTGTGAATGCTTTCAATATCTCCGTCATCGTAATATTTATCTACAATACTTTGAACAACTTCTTCGAGATAATCGAACACTTCACCTTTCAGGCGTTCGCCTTCGAGAGCTTGTCTTCTGCGAGCATAAATAACCTCGCGCTGTTGATTCATCACGTTATCAAATTCGAGCAATCTTTTTCTGATTGCAAAATTATTCTCTTCAACTTTTTTCTGGGCGCGTTCAACAGAACGAGTAATAAGCGGGTGCTGGATTGCTTCACCGTCTTCCATTCCTATGCGGCTCATTATGTTTGTAATACGGTCGCTCCCAAAGATGCGCATCAAATCATCTTCCAGTGAGATGAAAAATTTTGTTGTGCCAGGGTCGCCTTGACGACCGGAACGTCCTCGTAACTGGCGATCTATACGGCGCGCCTCGTGACGTTCTGTACCTAAGATATAAAGACCGCCCACATCAACTACGCCGGCACCTAATTTAATATCTGTACCACGGCCTGCCATGTTGGTTGCAATAGTAACAGCGCCGGGCTGACCTGCAAAAGCAACAATTTCCGCTTCACGCTGATGCTGCTTCGCATTCAAAACATTATGTGTAACGCCCTGCCGTTTCAACATTCTGCTGATTGTTTCTGAAACGTCAACACTTGTTGTTCCTACAAGAACAGGACGTTTTTCTTCACGAAGTTCTTTAATCTTTTCAACAATCGCGTTATACTTTTCCCGCCTTGTTTTGTATATGGCATCGTCCTCGTCACTTCTAACAATCGGACGATTAGTTGGAATTACAACGACTTCCAATTTATAAATTTCGAAAAATTCGCCTTCTTCGGTTTCTGCAGTACCGGTCATGCCGGCAAGTTTTCTATACAAACGGAAATAATTCTGAAGAGTAATAGTTGCAAGAGTTTGCGAATCGCGTTCAACTTTTACGCTTTCTTTTGCTTCTATTGCCTGATGCAATCCATCCGAATATCTTCTTCCGGGAAGTACACGACCGGTAAATTCATCAACGATTGCGATTTTTCCATCCTCAGTAATTACGTATTCAACATCTTTCTCAAATAGCGTGTACGCTTTTAAGAGTTGATTCAGCGTATGGATGCGATCAGACCGTTCTGAATAAATATGGTATAATTCATCTTTCCTTCTAACTTTATCTTCGGCAGACATTGTAGAATCATTTTCTATTTTGCTGATTTCAGTTCCAAGATCGGGAAGAACAAAAAATTCTTTCTGCTCGGTAGAGCCCAACGCAAGTTCTTCTCTTCCTTTTTCGGTAAGATCCATTTGGTTGTTTCGTTCTTCAATAGCAAAATAAAGTTCTTCGTCAATCTCAGGCATCCGCTTCGCGTTTTCACGTAAGAATTCAAGTTCGGTTTGCTGTAAAAGTTTTTTGTATTCGGGTTCGGAAAGAAGTTTTAATAATGACTTATTTTTGGGAAATCCGCGGTGAGCACGAAGAAGCTGCACACCGGCTTTCTCTCTATCCTCTTTATCTTCTGATTTTAATAGCTGCTCTGCCTCATTAACTATTGATGCGACAAGGTTAGACTGCTTTCTCCACAAGCGTTCAACCCGTGGTTTCATTTCATCAAATTTGTGCTCTGTTGAACCGACAGCTCCGGAAATAATAAGAGGTGTCCGGGCTTCATCAATCAAAACAGAATCCACTTCATCAACTATTGCAAAGTTATGACCGCGCTGCACACAATAACTTTTTTCACTTGCCATATTATCACGTAAATAGTCGAAGCCGAATTCGT
>JAKAMS010000493.1 GCA_021812745.1 Bacteroidota bacterium
TCTGGACTAGAATCGAGCTAAAAGAGTGCACCCAGGGGGACTCGAACCCCCGACCTGATGATTAAGAGTCATATGCTCTACCAACTGAGCTATGGGTGCGGCGTAAAAATAAATAAAAATCGTGTGCTGGCAAAACGATACCGGAAAGAAATTAATTTTGAAAAAAGAAAAGGATGGGGATGAAATTGAGGCAAATAAAAAAATAGGACTTCCGTTAATCCGAAAGCCCTATGAAAGAATATATTCTTGTTAAGAACAAATCAATTTGCTTGATCTATTTTTTATTGTGCCCCATTTTCTTTAGCAAGTCTATGTGCCATTACACTGTGTTTTTTTCCGTACAAGAAATAGATTGCTAACCCGAGTAATAACCAGATTAAAAGCCGTGCCCAGTTTTGCCATTCCAAAGTCAACATCATTCCCAAGTTGAAAAGAATTCCCATTGGTGCAACGAACCAAATTGCAGGCGCTCTAAAAGGACGCGGGCGGTCCGGTTCCTTCTTGCGCATTATCCATACTGCGGCGCTGACCATAACGAATGCAAGAAGGGTCCCGATGTTAACCATCTTGGAAATTCCTTCGATTGGTGTAAAGGCGGAAACGAGCGATACAACAATGCCAATTAATATATTCGCTTTCCATGGCGTTCTGAATACAGGGTGAAGTTCTCCAAATGTTTTTTTAGGAAGAAGTCCGTCTTTTGAAATTGCATAAAATACGCGCGATTGACCGAGAAGCATTACAATGCTGACCGATGTAAGTCCCGCTATTGCCGCAAGAGAAATAATAAAGACAGCAAAACTTAATCCGTGCACACCAAATGCTGCGGCTATCGGCGCGGTAATATCTATATCTTTATAATTAACCATACCTGTTAATACAAGAGCAACAAGAATATAAAGGATGGTGCATACAATCAGAGAAGTAATGATTCCGAATGGAACATCCTTTTGAGGATTCTTAGCTTCACCGGCGTGAGTTGAAACGGTATCGAATCCGATATATGCAAAGAAGATATATGCTGCTCCGGATACTATTCCCAATAATCCAAACGCATTGTGAGTTCCTCCGAATGAATCGGTAAATGTTCCGCGTGCAGGAATAAACGGATCCCAATTTGCCGGATTAATATACAGCGATCCAAGAACAATTATAAACAACACTACAACCACCTTAATTGCAACCATAACATTATTGGTGCTGGAAGCATGTTTAATTCCTCTTACAAGTATGGCAGTAAGAACCCAGATGATAACAAGCGCTGGAACATTGGCAGCGAAATCAATTCCAAAGAGTGAAGGAAAATTGAGATTGGAATACCTTGTTGCAAGATCTGCAAGCGTTCCCTTGCTAGTAGCTTCTGCAATCATCTCCTTAGCGGTAAAAACATCGTTCATCAACCAGATAGGAAATTTTATATCGAATAGATGTAGAAACTTTGCAAGGTATCCGGACCATCCGACCGCAACGGCAGATGCACCCATTCCATATTCAAGAATCAAATCCCACCCTATAATCCATGCAAACAGTTCTCCCATTGTAGCATAGGAGTAAGCGTATGCAGAACCCTCAACCGGTAGAAAAGAAGCGAATTCGGCATAGCATAATGCGGCAAATGTGCAGCCGATCCCCGCAACAACGAATGAAAGAGCCAGTGCCGGTCCCGCATATTCCTTTGCGCCAACACCGGTCATAACAAATATTCCCGCCCCAATAATTGCTCCTACTCCTAGAGAAGTTAATCCCCATTTGCCAAGCACCCGCTTAAGCTTACTCTCTCTCATTTCTGTCTCAAAGTGTTCTACAGGCTTTCTTTGCCATAGTTGACTACTCATGATTGAATACTCCTATTGGTTTATTTTTAATTCTATGTTCTAATTTGTTATTTATTTTAGCTGGCATTATTTCACTAATAGAATATGGCTGGTCAATTGAATGGTCTCACAAGAAATTTATCATCGTTATTTTTTGAATGACGGTGTGAATATGCTTATCTCCAAACCCTTAATTTTTTCTTGATGAACATATTTATTAGATAAGTAATTATCAACTATTATTCTTTGCACGAACGGAAATTTAATCATTATATACCTTTTAACTACAGCCGATTTTTTCTTACCAAATAACCAAAATTCATGAGTCTACTCTAAAAAGGTATATCTAAAGTAAAAATATTTTGAATTGGGTTTGTATTCATATAGTAAAATTGCATAAAAGACCTTTTTAGATACGCCTCATTCATATTTATAATTTTCCGCTGTTATTCTGTTACAAAGATTAGTTTTCTAAATAAGTATTTTTTGATTGATAATTTTTAGTGAAAGAAGTAAATTATAATCGGAATTATTGATCTTATTAAAAAATATTTAATAACGTTTTTAAGAGGTATTTATGAAACCAAAATTAGTCGTTGCTGTATTGATTGGATTTTTTATATCGGGTTACACATATGCTCAGAAAAGTTGTACAGATTGTCATACTAAAGTAACTCCGAATATCGTGAGTGATTGGAAAATTAGTAAACACTCACAGAACGAAGTTGATTGCTCTGTCTGTCATGGAACAGACCACAGCAAAGCAGATGATTTTGCAAAAG
>JAKAMS010000494.1 GCA_021812745.1 Bacteroidota bacterium
TTGATCTGACAATGGATCCAACAAACTCAAGAATTTTGTTCGCATCAACTTGGAGAGTTAAACGTACTCCTTACAGTTTGGAAAGCGGCGGCGAAGGTTCCGGCTTGTGGAAATCAATTGATGGCGGAACTTCGTGGGAAAATATTTCTAACAACAAAGGTTTGCCAAAAGGAACAATCGGTATTATTGGCGTAACTATTTCTAAAGCAGATCCAAATAGAATTTATGCTCTTATAGAAGCCGCGGAAGGCGGTTTATTCAGATCTGATGACGGCGGTGAAAACTGGATTAAGATAAATGAAGATAGAAATCTTCGCCAGAGAGCATGGTATTACACAAGAATCTATTCGGACCCAAAAGACAAAGATAAAGTTTATGTTCTTAATGTTGGGTTCTGGCGTTCCAAAGATGGCGGTAAAAGTTTCGAAGGAATTGGAACTCCGCACGGAGATCATCATGATCTCTGGATTAATCCTGACAACCCTGAAAGCATGATTATTGGCGACGATGGCGGCGCGCAAATTTCTCTTGGCGGTGCAAAGAGTTGGAGCACAATGAATAATCAACCGACGGCGCAGTTTTACAGAGTTACAACCGACAATCATTTCCCTTACAGAATTTACGGCGCGCAGCAGGATAATAGTACGGTTAGAATTTACCATCGTACAGAAGGTGGGAGTATTGACGAGCGCGATTGGGAAGAAACCGCCGGGGCTGAAAGCGGCTGGCTCGCGGTTGATCCTAAAAACAATGATATTGTTTACGGCGGCAATTATGCCGGATTAATTGAAATGATTAATCATCATACTAACGAAAGACGCACCGTTGATGTTTGGCCCGATTCACCGATGGGGCATGGTGCCAAGGATTGGAAATACCGTTTTCAATGGAATTTCCCTTTGCTCTTTTCAATTCACGACCCCAATACATTTTATGCTGCGGGAAATGTTTTATTTAAAACAACAAACGGCGGAGAAAAATGGGAAGCGATAAGCGGTGATCTTACACGCAACGATACAACTAAATTGGGTTCTTCCGGTGGACCAATTACTAAAGACAATACCGGGGTTGAATATTACTGTACAATCTTTACTCTTGCGGAAAGTCCTTTAAAGAGTGGAATAATTTGGACCGGTTCTGATGACGGTTTAATTAATCTAACAACTGATGGCGGTAAGAATTGGAAAAATGTAACACCGCCAAAAGAATTATTGCCAGAATGGTCGCAAATAAATAGTGTCGAAGCAAATCCATTTAACGAAGGCGGGCTTTATGTTGCCGCCACGCGATACAAATCGGATGATTACAAACCGTATATTCTAAAGACAAATGATTTTGGAAAAACATGGAAGAGAATTGTAAACGGAATTGATGACAAACATTTTACGCGAGTTGTCCGTGCTGATTCAAAACGGCAGGGATTGTTATTCGTCGGTACCGAAGAAGGAATGTATATTTCATTTAATGACGGCGACAATTGGCAGACATTCCAGCAAAATCTTCCAATCGTTCCAATAACAGATCTTGCAATAAAAAATGAAGACTTGATTGTTGCGACACAAGGGAGATCATTCTGGATGATTGATGATATCACTCCGCTCCGTTTATTAAGCATGGATGTAATGAAGAAAAATTATTATTTGTATCCGCCGCGGGAAACTTATAGAATCAACGGAAGCAGCCGTGGCGATGGAATTACTTCCGGAACAAACCTGCAAAGCGGCGTTATACTAAATTATTTTTTCAAAGAAATGCCGGATAGTAATACCGTTGAATTAAAAATTTCAGACTCCGGCGGAAAAATTATTAAGACATTCAAACCAAAAACTAAAGAACGCGGCGACCGTCTTCCTATAAAGAAAGGATTTCAGAGATTTATTTGGAACATGCGTTATCCTGATGCAGAAAAATTTGATGGACTAATTATCTGGAGTAGAGGAGGACTGACCGGACCGAAGGCGATTCCGGGAGAATACAAAGCAACTTTAGTTTATGGAAAAGATAGTTCTACTGTTCCATTTGCGATTGTAAAAGATCCGCGTTCGTCTTCTTCGCATGAAGATTTACAAGCTCAATTCGAGTTTGTTTTATCAACATGTGACAAACTAACGGAAATTCATAAAGCAATTAAGACAGTAAGAAATATCCGCAAACAGATTAACAGTGTGAATGAGCGAGTAAAAAATCGTAAGGATGCCGATGAAATTAAAAAATCCGGTGAAGAGATTAACAAAAAAATCACTGCGGTTGAAGAAGCATTATACCAAACAAAAAATAAAAGTTCGCAAGATCCGTTAAACTTTCCGGTTCGATTGAATGATAAACTTTCTTCGCTTAATGGTTCGGTAGAAAGCGGGGATTTCAGACCAACCGATCAATCGTATAAAGTAAAAAATGAATTAGTTGAAAAAATTGATGCCGAACTGAAAAAATTAAATGATGTGGTCGAAACCGATATTCCAAAATTCAATGAAATTGTTAACCGGGCTAAAGTTCCGGCTGTAATATTACAAGAAGAAAAAAATAATTAACCAGATTCTTAGTGATTTGCTGTTGAATTGATGAAAGAGGTCAAAATGAAAAACAAAAT
>JAKAMS010000495.1 GCA_021812745.1 Bacteroidota bacterium
AAAGGGGAAAGAGACGAAGATTTTACTCTCATCCGGTCGTTTATTAATGGAGAGGAATCTACTTTTAGAATTCTTGTGCTTAAGCATAAAGAAAAAGTGAGAAATTTAGTCTTTCTTACTCTGGGCGATACAGAGTTTGTTGATGATATTTCTCAGGATGTTTTTATTAGCGTTTATCACAAATTGAATGAGTTTCGTTTCGAATCGAAGTTTACAACATGGCTATATAGAATTACTGTTAACAAGTGCCGGGATTACTTAAGAAAGAAAAGAGTGCGTAGCATTTTTGTTCCCATTAAGGATTCGGATAGTGAATATGGGACGGGACCATTTTCTGAAGATGTAGATATTCCGCAGCTTGTTAGAAGCTCTATTGAAAAATTACCAGAGAAACTTAGAATACCGCTTGTGTTGAGAGATATTGATGGGTTGAGTTATAAAGAGATTGCAGATCAGCTAGGTATTGAAGTCGGTACAATAAAATCTAGAATTTTCCGTGCGCGTGAAAGTTTAAAAATAATTCTTGAACCATATCAGAAAGAGTTAAGAGCATATTAGAATGTCGGAACAATCGAAAAATAATTTTCTTGGCTTTGTTAAAGTCAAAAAATATTTTCCATTTATTTTTCTGATAGTTCTCTCCATTGCACTCATGTTCTTTTTTAAACACAGAAAACAAGAAATAAGTAAATCAATTGCTGATGTAAAAGATAATCTGCTTTCCTTTTATGCAGAAAATCTAAAACCTCTTTTATCACAGACCAACATTTCCGAAGAAGATATATTCAATTTTGCGTTATACAATAGTTTACCTCTGGATAAAGGGAAAAATAAGGTCCTTGTAATTTCAGAAGATCAGCCAGGTAATAATACTTTTGTTATTAAGCCGGCAGATTATAATTCCGCTACAAAAAATTACGAAACCTTTGTAAAGTATATGGGGATGAACGAAAGTCAAAAAGCAAAAGCCGATTCGATCCTTAATTCGTATAAAAAAGAAATTTACTCTTCAGTATTGGTTAATGAAAAAAATACTTATGCTGTAAATCCGAAGATCGCAGATATCCAGCAGGCAGTACTTGCCGATCTAATTTCATTTGCGCAAAAGGTCAACCAATCGAAATCTAAAGAACTTTTCTCAGAACATTTTAATATTAGTGATAAGAAAAAATTTGCAGATCTAATTACTTCCGCAAAAGAAATTCCCCAAAATGAATATTACTTAATTACTCCCGATACAGTTGCGAAGACTTATTTCAAATGGGACCAGGAAAAATTCAATCGGCATTTAAGCGATCTTGAAAAAAGTAATTACAAAGTTGTGCCGCCAATACCAAATTTAGATATACAGTATGAGGGGACGCATCCGGAGCCGAGAGGGAGAAATGTAGAAACCACAAACGATTTTTCGTTTAATATTGATTCGAACTCCTTAAAAGTTATTGTTCCTATTGAAACGATGAATATTACTAAAGCAATTCACGACAGTTTAAGAATTAAGTTGAATGATGCCGCGAGGAAAATGAAAAAAATTTCTGTTTATTTTGGAAATGAAAAACATGGCGGACATAATTTGAAAGATAGAAAAATCCCTAATCCGCCGGAAATGATCATTAATCCTTACGAAATTGTAAATAGCACAATGGAAATGCTTTCGAAAACTCAAGCACAAGATTGGGAAAAGTTTGGAGCTAAGATGGATTCATTGTCGAAAAAATTTAAACCCGGCATGAACGATTCATTAAATAAAAAGATTCAAGAAGAAATTATGAAAGCGACTAAAAGCATAAAAAAAACGAATTATAGAAATAGAGTAGATTCTCTAAAAACACATTAGTATTCATGACCAATATCCAACTCCATATATTTCTGCAACATAATTTTTCCCTTATAAGAGAGAATAATTGAAAAAAATGCAAAGTAGAATTAAAATATTAACGCGCACACGAGGACTTGAAAACGCAATTATTGTATTCATTCTACTTTTTTTGTTCAATCTTATTTTTCCGCAGCACGATTCGACATTGCTCTTCATCGGGAATGAAATTCTTGTCTTTGTTACAGTTTATTTCTCTTTCAATTATGCGTATGGTTTTCTCAATTCAAAAGTAGATTCACCGCTATCATTGGTTCTGAATGCCGGAATATTAGCGGCTTTAATCTTTTTCATTATCTCAATTGTTAAAGCGTTATTGGGTTCTCAAACCGGTGGTAATGGATTTGGCTTTTTCAATTCGCTTTTCTCGGTTCTTCTAAACTTTGTTTTTATTGGTGCAACCGTTTACATTTTTTCAACATTCCGCGAATTATCTTTTTTACGTCAAAAGAAAGATTCAAGCACCTACTTTAATACAATGCTAGCATTCTTTGGTCTAAGTTTTATTTCAAACTTATTATTAAAGTTCGACCCTGCTTTTGATTATCCTAAAGATTCATTTATGGTGGTAACAATTGTACTCATATTCCTAAACTCATTACGCGTTTCATGGATTGCATTTCTGACAAAAAAACAAAAGTATTACTTATTAATAATCTCGGTTGTTCTCTCAATATTATTTGGTATGGACTATGCCATTGTAATGGAGA
>JAKAMS010000496.1 GCA_021812745.1 Bacteroidota bacterium
GAACTGTAGCAACTTTTGCTTCGTGTAGTAAGTACATTGCAAGATCGAACGAATTTTCAATCTTAAATAACGGCGTTGACTTATGAAAGTATTTAGATATGTTTGGAAAAAGATAGAAAGCACCTTCAGGCTTGTAACAGCTTACGTCTATAATTGAAATGAGAGCCGTATGTAAAAAATTTCTTCTCAGTTCATATTCTTTTCTCATCATTTCAACATAATCTTGGGGACCAGTTAATGCTTCTAAAGAGGCGGCTTGAGAAATTGATGACGCATTTGATGTACTGTGGCTTTGAATTTTATTCATTGCTTTTATGATTTCTTCCGGTCCGGCGGCATAACCCATTCTCCATCCAGTCATAGCATAAGATTTCGAAAATCCATTGATGGTAACTGTTCTCTTTTTAATTTTACTGCTTAACGATGCGAAACATGTGAATTCAAAATTATCATAAATAATTTTTTCGTAGATCTCATCGCTGATAACGTAAATATTATTTTGATCTATTATTTCTGCAATTGTTTCCAGTTCTTTCCGTGAATAACATGTTCCTGTTGGATTCGATGGATTGCAAAGTATCAAAACTTTTGTCTTGGCAGTTATAACGTTTTGTAATTGCATGGGAGTTATTTTAAAACCGCTCTTCTCTGTAGTGGGAATTATCACGGACCGCCCGTGCGCGAGAACAACCATTTCCGGATAAGAGACATAATATGGCGATGAAAAAATCACTTCGTCATTATCGTGAACGAGTGACTGTATTGCATTGTAGATAGATTGTTTTGCGCCTGTTGAAACAATTATATTGTGCGGAGAGTAATCTAAGCCGTTCTCATTCTTCAATTTGTTCGAGATAGCTTCGCGAAGTTCAATTGTTCCTTGGTTAAAAGTGTAGCGTGTTTCGTTCTGATCTATGGCGCGTTTAGCCGCTTCTTTTACATTTAACGGAGTTGGAAAATCCGGTTCACCCACAGAAAGATCAATTACGTTTTCGCCGCGCGCTAACATCTCTTTTGCTTCCGCGGCTATTTTCATTGTTGGAGAAACACCTATTTTATTTACACGCCATGAGATTGGCAAGAACACTCCAATAAAATTGTCATTAATAATAATGTAGAAAAATTGAAGGGATGAATTCTCTTCAAAGACTTTGTCTAATATAACGTTTGACAGCAATATTGAAAAGTGCGGCTGCTGAAAAGTAAAAATTTATTTTACAGAAAGAGCACAGCTGAAATTAGCCGTTAGCGTATTGAAAATAAATTTTACTTTAGTCGGTTTCTCATCAAAAATAATTGGCTGTGTTAGAGTAATGTTTTGATTGAAGTCTGCGTTATAGAGCAGCTGTTTAGTATCGCTGTAAACCTGAATTGAAAGATCTCCGGCAGTAAGTCCGCTTACTGTAAGAGCAATAGTGGCGTTAAGTCTATCAAAATTGATTGGATACTCCAGCGCCTGATTATACTTATTTGCTACTACAGCAAATGATAATGAATTTAAGGCGTTGGCTACGGCAGGGGAGTTCTCTGTGAAATCATTTATGCCGGGAATCTTGGTGATTTCTCCGCTGTCGTTATTGCATGAGGCAAGAAAAATAACTCCCAGAACCGCAATTAAAATTAATTTGTAATTTTTCATCATGACTCCAGAAATATTCCGGAGCTTCAAACGAAGCTCCGGCGTTAATTCCGTCTCTATTTAATTTGAGATAGACGTTTTGGTCCAGCGTCAATAACATCTTGCGAACAGCCCTTTTCAAACAATTTAAAATTTTCAACAAATCGGGCGGCAAGTGCATCATACTTTTTCCAATATTCGTCTTTGCTGCCCCAAGAATTTTCCGGATACAAAACATCTTCCGGAACATCAGGGCAAGTCATAGGAACTTCATAACCGAATAATTTGTCTTTACGGTATTTCACTTTTTCAAGATTGCCTTCGAGTGCGGCATTTAAAAGATTTCTTGTGTGACGAATGCTAATTCGTTTGCCAACACCGAATCTTCCGCCTACCCAACCCGTATTAACAAGCCATACATTTGCGCCGTGTTTGAGCATTCTTTGTTTCAACATCTCAGCGTATTCAAAAGGATGACGAACCATAAAAGGTCCACCGAAACATGCGGAAAAAGTTATCTGTGGTTCAATGCCTAAACCAATCTCCGTTCCGGCGATCTTTGAAGTATATCCGCTGATAAAATGATACTGCGCCTGCTCTGCATTTAATTTTGCAATTGGCGGCATAACACCGGATGCGTCGCAAGTTAAGAAGATAATGTTTTTAGGATGTGTACGAACGTAGCCATCTTGAATTACATTCGGAATAAAATTAATCGGATAAGATGCGCGGGTATTTTCCGTAATTGAATCATCGTCCAGATCAATCATGCGCGACGTTGGATCAAAGACAACATTTTCCAAGATTGTTCCAAAGCGGCGTGTGGTTTCATAAATCTGCGGCTCATGTTCTGCGGAAAGACGAATCACTTTTGCGTAACAACCGGCTTCAAAGTTGAACACGCCTTGGCTGCTCCATCCATGTTCATCATCGCCAATGAGTTTTCTTTTTGGATCGGC
>JAKAMS010000050.1 GCA_021812745.1 Bacteroidota bacterium
TACTTTTCAATAAACTCTTTGTATATTTTTATTGCTTCGCCATACTTCTCAATACTGTAATACAAATCACCTTTCTTGAAGAATAATTGGTCGCTGTATTTTGATGCCGGGTTTGAAGAAATAAACTGATCAATAAAATTTATTGCTTCTTCTGGCTTTCCTTTGGCAACATATGCATATTGAATTCCACTCACAGCATCAAAAATATATTGTGAATTAGGAAATTCAGTTAAAACTTTGGAATAGAAAACAATTGATGAATCATACTGACCAAGATTGAAATATGAATCTCCGATTGAGTAATAAGCAACCGGTTTTAAGCCTGAACGGGAAGATGTCTCAAGTAATTTTTTATAACTTTTAATTGCTTCATCAAACTTATTTTGCTGAAAATTTATCCAGCCAATTACATACTGAGATTCATCCCGGTACTTTGAGTGTGGAAATTTTTCTTGAAGATTTTGAAATGCATCTATTGCCTCGTTCGATTTGCCAGCTTTGAATAACGACTGACCGTATTGATAGTAAGCCAGATCGTTATCAAGCGCTACTTTTTCTTTGGAAAATATATCCCGGTAAAGACTGCTTGCTTTATTAAAATTTTTATTCCCAAAGTAGCTGTCAGCCAAACGGAGTTTAACTTCGTTTATATTTTTATCTGATCTATATTTTGTTAAGAATTCATTGAAGTAATAGATCGCGTTAGGAAAATCTTTCAGATTGAAATACGAATAACCTTTACCCAAAACAGTCTGTCTCATTAAATCATCTGAAGAAGATTTAATTGAGTTATAGTTTTTTAGTGAAGCAGAATACTGCCCTTTGGAAAAATATGATTCCGCCAAATAGAAATTCACTTTATCGTTTTCAAAATCCTTGGCTTGTAATTTCAATTCTTCCAAATTCTTTATAGCTGCGTCATAGTTGTTCAGATAATACTCCGCAACTGCTAGTCCGAATACCGCCCGGTAATTAAGCTCAGATTTATTCGGATTAAGCTTTACTGCTTCGGAAAAATATTTTTTTGCGTCTTCGAATAATTTTTTGTTTAGCCGCATTTCACCCAATAAAGTATATGCTCTTCCGCGGGTTGTTTTATCTGCCGAAATAGTTGCATTAAGTAAAGCTTTTTCGGCATCGGAAGTGTTGCTCTCATTAAAGAACAACGATCCGATCCCAAGTTGTGCCTTAGAAGCTAAAGGATGCTCCGGATATTTTTCTATGAATTGCTTAAAAATGTCATTTGCGGATTTAATATCTCCAAGATAACGTTTGCACTCTGCGCTCCAATAGAGCGATGGAATTCTTAGTGAGTCGGTCGAGTCTTTAGAAAGTTGATTAAATATTATATACGCTTCGTCGTACTTGTTCTGCTCAAAATAGATCCACGCCAGACTAAAATTGATTTTGTGATTAATCAACTCATCCTGTGAATTTTTGAGTAGTCCGATATAGACATTTTCTGCGTCCTTATATTCTTTCAGTCTTACGTATGAATTTGCCAGAAAAAATTTTGTTTCAACCAATTCCTTGGGTTGCAAATTATTAACCAAAGGATCGGTTAGTTCAAGAATAGCATTATCATAATCCTTAAGAATGAAATAGCAAATTCCTATTCTCATCTGCGATTTTGGAGCTAGAGGATCGTCTTTATAGTAAGCAAGTAGCTCATCATAACTTGCAACAGCTTTAGTGTAGTCATTTGTTTTTTCATAAACCTGTCCGAGAGAATAATAACTATTAACTATAAATCTGTTTGTTAATTTTTGAGATATTGCTTCCTTAAAATTCTCTTCTGCATCAATGAACTTGTTTTCAGCAAAAAACGATTCTCCAATCCAGTAATATGCAGAACCGTAATATTCACTATTCTTGTACTCCATAATTAATGTAGAAAGCCGCTCACGAGCTTTACGGTATTCTCCTTTGGCAAAATAAACTGTTCCTAATTTATATAAGGCGGCTTCACGATAATTGGAAAATTTATATTGATCAATGAAAGATTCAAGTTCGCTTGCTGCACCGTCCATTTGGTCAAGGTTAATCAAACAATCTGCGGAATAAAATTTTGCGTAAATAAGTTTTTGTTCATCAAGATTATTATCTGAAATGATTTCTTTGAAAATTTGAAATGCCGTTCCGAAATTATGATCGTTATAAAAACTGATAGCAGTAGAAAGTTTATCGCTTACCTGCTGTGCCGAAATTGGGACCGAAAATAAAATTATAATTAATATTATTTTTTTCATGATGGTTCAGAATTTTATAAAACTTTGGAAAATGACCATTAATATTGCGCCCATGAGCCCGGAGAATAAATTAACAACATCGTTATTGATCCAGCTAAATCCTCTAAAATAATCTGTGTGCTTTCCGCAATGAATTTTTCTTTCAGTTACTCTATTACAAACCGGACATAAATATTGCACTTGAACAGCAGTACCGAGAAAGCTGTCGAAATAACTGCCTGCGAATCCCGACAATAAAACTAAAATTACAAATCGAATATAAGAAATCTCTACCCATACAATTGCAGAAAGTGCGATACATAAAGATCCAGCAATAGCACCTATTAATCCGGTCACAGAAATCCCTCCTGAGGTTCCCTGTGCTACCGGCTTTAGACTTAGAGCATTATACGTGGCTGTTTTTCTCCAGGTTCCAAATTCTGTAGCCCATGTGTCTGCGCAAACTGAGGATAAACCTGCTATATAGATCCAATAGAAAAGTTCATTTGAGTAAAATGCATTCACAAGTACAAGAACTCCTCCCATTCCTCCATTGGCAATCACTTGAAGATAGTCTCTGGCTCCATTTTTTTCAAAATAATTTCTCACATCAATGTTTTTCTTAATATTAAGTTTTGTCAAAATGCTCGATGAGATGAAAAATGAGATAATAGGAATGGACCATTTTAACCCGCCTAAATCAAAGATCAATTGTGCTAAGATAAAAGCAGCAATTGCACCGCTTAAGTCCAAGAATTTTAGTCTATATGATAAGTATGTTATTAGTGAAGCAAAGAACAATCCTAAAATGTAATTTGGGAACAACATGCCTTTGAGAATTTCAGTCTCAAGTAAGAGTAGAGTTAGTGCTATTATAGGATTAATTATCGCCACAATATTTTTCGAAAATTTTGGATCAAAATAGTCAAATCAGATTTTAACTAAAAGGGATTTTATAATGGAGTGAATGTGGATGAATATAAAGGGAAAGTTGGTGCGGAAGAGGGGACTTGAACCCCTACGCCCTAACGGGCACTACCCCCTCAAAGTAGCGTGTATACCAATTTCACCACTTCCGCAAAAATCTGAGCCAAAAATATCTTAGAACTAATCAAAATGCAATAGCATCTACGGAAGAATTGGCATAAATAAATATTAATTTTTCATTTGCGGTCTGTCGCGCCCCATCAAGGTTTCTCTAACCTGTCTGCGGAACTTGCTTTCGAATACAATTAATTTTGCAATTTGCTGCGGAGTAAGAATATCATTTAATGATCTTAAAAAATTTCCTCTTTCAGCCGCAAGACGATCTTCCAAAGAGATAAGTTTGTTAACATAATCTTTATAAACAGCATCACTGCTCTGGCTGCTTTTGTTGATCTCGTTTTCAATTTCGCCTAATGCAGATTCTCTTTGATCAAGAATTTCTTTTATCTTCACTTGATTTTCATGTCTTCGCGCAAAAAAACGTAGTGCCGTCTCTTCGCTAAGACCGAGAGCATCAACTAGTTTTAATTTTTCCCACTGTTCTATTCTTTGAAGGGGTTTTGAATCTTTTCCCTGCATCATTCTATTTTGAGCAATAACTGAAGAAAAGACTAAACAAGTTATGAGAAAAGGTAAAAATACTTTTTTCATTTTATCACCTTTTGAGAGGTTACAGAATTTAATTTTTCATAAACGACTTCTAATTCTTTATCTGAAAGTCTACTTAGTGTTGAATAATCATCCGCCACTGGGTTGTCAATTAATCTGGTATATGACTCGTTATTTATTTCCAAATCCGAGGGAATTCTAATGTTCAATTCATCACTGCTCTGGGTTAGAATGTCATCGGCGGGATTACTCTCTAATTCGGTAAAATATTTGTCAGAGACTTGCTGATCTGAAAAATTATTTACAACTACATTTGCCAAGTCTTTGTAGCTCTCATCGAAATTAGGTTTTGGATTAACCATTAATAGAGTAAAAACGAGCACTGCTGCCGCTGTTGGAACAGCATAATAAACCGTTTTCCACGAAAGCAGCTTATTTCTTTTTCCCATTCTCTTATGAATTCGCGGTAAATGATTTGTGAAATATCTTTCATCAACAGCAATAGTTTCTGTCATTACCGCTTCATTTATTTTATTCTTAAGGGCATCGAAATCATTACTAAGCGCTGCTGAACTTGATAATTCTTTCTCAAATTCAGTCCGCTCATTTACATCCATTAATTCCGATAGATACTTAAGAATTCTATCTTCATTATTTTTCATTTGATAACTCCAATACTTTTTTCAAAGCATGAAAATAATTTGCCTTTAATCCGCCAATACTTTTACCGGTTATCTTTGCAATTTCCTCATATGATAATTGATCGTAATTCCTCATAATAAATATTTCTCTTTGCTTAGGCGGAATTTTTTGTAAAATTTTTTCAACTTGTTCCAACTTCTCTTTATTGGAATAATCTTCAATAATATCATGGCTGTCTTTCAGTTCAAAATCATTATCTGCAGAGTCTATAGAAAAAAATTTTTGTATCTGTCTCTTACGAATCTGATTAAGACTTCTTGTGCTTACAATTTTATAAATCCATGTATAGAGAGAGCTATTGAAATTGAAACTCTTCAGTTTGTTATAAAGAACAATTAAGACTTCCTGCGTTACTTCGTCCGCTTCTAAATGATTTCCTAGCATTTGGCGCGCGTGCCAATAAATTTTTTTCTGATATTTTTTAACAATCAAATTAAACGCGACTTCTTCGCCGTCTAAAAATCTCTTGATTAGTTCAAAGTCGTTGTCCTGCACTGTTCCCATACAATGTTTCGTATAATAGACACACGTTATTCAATAGTGGTTTAACGAAAAAAGATTAAACCCTTGGCTTAATAGCTTTGTCAAAATAACGAAAAGAAAATATTTCATCATAATAAAAATGAGGTTAATATGAAAAAGCTAAGTGTCTTAGTTATTGGTCTGTTACTTTTAGGAAATCTTTCAATCTTCGCTCAACCGGCTAAATCTGGTCCTCCTTTTGCCCAAAGAGGAAACCGACTTAAAATTGCCTTAAAGCTTACTCCTGAACAAGAAAAAAAGTTTGATGATCTGAAGTATCAGCAACAGCAAGCTGCGGTTGATATTCATGCTAAAATTCAGAAAAACCGTCTTGAATTAAAAAAGATGATTACTGATAAAAATATTGATGAGAAGAAAATTCTACAATTAGTAGAAGAGAACAGCAAACTACAAGGCGATATTAAATACTCTGCTACAAGAAATTGGTTAGATATATATAAAATTCTCAACGATGATCAAAAAGCTACCTTCACAAAATTTCTTTCTAGAATGACTGATTTTAGGGCAATGAAGGGAAGAATGAATACAGGTATGGGAATGATGGGCAAAAGAGGTGCTGGAATGATGAATATGCAAGGCAAAGGTATGCCGCCAAAAGGTGAAATGAAGTAAAAAAATTTATTTATGATAGTTATAAAAAAACCCGTAAGCAATTTCGGGTTTTTTTATTATTGCAATTTAATGCGCTTATAAAAAAAAATAATTCCAAATTATAGGTCGCCCTTAATGGGACGAAGAACTAGTTCTTCAGAAACAAGGTTGCTCTTTTCCGAATAAACCCGACAAATAAGATTAGCAATATTTTCGACGCTCATCATTCTTTCTGAATATTTTTTAAGTATTCCCTCCGGCCATATTGCTGTTGCAGTCGCTGCCGGTAATACATTTATAACACGTATGTTTTTGTCACGTACTTCTTCACGTAAAACATTTGCATAAGCATACAATCCGGATTTAGAAGCCGAGTAAGCACTGCTTGCAGTAAAAATCTTTCTTGTTACGACTGATAGTATATTTATAATTGTTCCGGATTTTCTTTCAATCATTTCCGGCAGGACAGACTTAATTGCGAAGATTGAACCGAGCAGATTTACTTGAATAATATTCTCAATTTCTTCTACTGAATTATCAACCGCATTTTTGAAAGAGGTTGTGCCTGCGTTATTTATAAGGCAATCAATTTGATAAAACGAAGAAATCTTATTGTAGAATTCATTTAGTGAATTGAAATCGGAAAGATCAAGCCGGTGTCCTTCAAAGTTATCTCTAAAATCACCTAATGAATTTTTTAATTCATCCAGCAGCTCTTTTCTTCTTGCTGTTCCCAGAACAAAAAATCCGTTCTTTGCGAACTCGACCGAAAGAGCTCTTCCAATTCCAGAACTAGCGCCTGTAATCCATACAGCATTTTTTTTATCATTCATCAAATTCGCTCTTGCGAAATAAGTTTTAAAAACTCATTTCTTGTTCTTGCATCTTCAGTAAAAATACCATGCATTGCGCTGGTAGTTGTAATAGAATTTTGTTTTTGCACACCTCGCATCATCATACACATATGATAAGCTTCAACAACAACAGCTACGCCTCGCGGTTTCAAAAAACTGTCAATTGTGTCTGCAATTTCCTGGGTCATTCTTTCCTGAACTTGTAGACGCTGCGCAAACACATCTACAATTCGTGGTATTTTACTTAGACCAACAATTTTTCCGTCAGGTATATACGCAACGTGAACTTTGCCAAAAAACGGAAGAAGGTGATGTTCACACATACTATAAAAATCAATATCCTTCACAATTACCATTTCATCATATTTTTCGTTGAAAATGGCTCCGTTAAGAATTTCTTCAATGTTCTGCTTATATCCTTGTGTAAGAAATTCGTAAGCAGTTGCAACTCTGTTTGGAGTTCTTTTTAATCCTTCCCTATCGGGATTTTCGCCAATTTCAGTAAGAAGATTTGTAACACATTTTTCAATCACTTCGTAGTTCACAGCTATTCCTTGCCTTTATATTCAACATAGTTATTTTCTGTTTCGTATAGTTTGATTGAGTAAAGTTTTCCGGAAGGGATTTTATTAATCAACTGATTCCAAATTCCTGTGCAAATATTTTCGGAAGTAGGAATTTTCCCTTTTAAGAAATCAACATCGAGATTAAGATTTTTGTGGTCAACTTTCTGAATCACATTTTCTATAATGATTTCTTTTAGAAGTTTAAGATCAATCACATAACCGGTTTTTGTATCAACTTCTCCGGCTACAGTAACTTCTAAAGTGTAGTTATGACCATGGCCGTTTGGATTACTGCATTTTCCAAAAACCCGTTCGTTTTCATTTTCGGAAAAATCTGGATTATAAATACGGTGAGACGAACTGAAAATTTCACGACGCGTTACAAAGATCATTTATTCCCCTTTTAGTATTTTCATTACTTCATTAACGTGCCCTGCAACCTTCACTTTAGGAAAAATATTTTGGATTTTTCCTTCTTCGTCAATTATAAAAGTTGTGCGTTCTATTCCCATATATTTTTTACCATACATGCTTTTCTCTTTCCACACACCATATTTTTCAACAACTTCTTTTTTCTCATCGCTAAGCAACGTGAATGGCAATTCATATTTATCGGCAAATTTTTTATGAGATGCCGTGGAATCTATACTAACCCCCAGCACAGTTGCTTTAACTTTCTTAAAGTTAGGGAGAGCATCACGAAAATCGCAGGCTTCCTGAGTACAACCGGAAGTCATATCTTTAGGATAAAAATAGATAACAACTTTCTTTCCTTTAAAATCATTTAAGGAAACATTTTTCCCGTTTTCATCCTTAAGTGAAAAGGCAGGCGCTTTCTTTCCAATTTCCAACATAATTGGTTCTCCATAACAAAATTAGAAAGGAAGATTTGCATCTTCCTTTCTAATTTGAAAAAATAATTAAGATAATTTTTTAAGTGCTTCTTGTACTGCTGAGTAGTTAGGTTCTTCTCCGGCATTTTCTAAAACTTCAGCGTACTGCAGAATGCCTTTTTTATCAATTACGAAAGCCGCCCGTTTGGCAACACCTTTTAGATCCCACTTTCCTGGCAGCCATAAATCATAGAAAGCACCGTACGCCGGGGCTACTTCTTTATTGAAATCGCTTAGCAAAGGAAAATTAAATTTATGCCGATCCACCCAAAGTTTTTGAGAGAAGGGACCATCAACACTTATTGCAAAAACTTTTGCGTTTAATCCTTCATAATCTTTCATACTGTCTCTTGTTGAACATAATTCTTTTTCGCAAACTCCGGTACCGACTGCCGGAAAAAATAAAAGAACAACATTACTTTTCCCCTTGAAATCACTTAAGGTAACAGATTCGTTATTTGTGTCCTTCAAAGTGAAGTTTGGTGCGACATCGCCTAATTTTAACGACATATAATTCTCCTTTCCTGATATTAGTCTTTTAGTTTTCGACCAATTCGAACTTTAATTTGGAATTCCACTTTATCTTCAGAAGTAACTCTGCCGCGTTGCTCAATAACTTCAAACCAGCCTACTTTCTTTTCGGAATGAGCTTCAAGAACAACATCTTTAACTGCTTGCGCAATACTTTCGGTTGAAACTCCAACTCTTTCTATAACTTCGAATGTCTTTGACATATAAACCTCTATGTGTGATTGAAAAGTTCAATTAAATGAATTCTGACTAAGTGCATATTAAAAATAGCTTATTAGTCGCTAAGATTAAAGGAAGGATTTTCACAATAAAAATTGATTGAATAGTTGCTACATATGAAGAAATCTTTCTATCTTTACGAAGACTAAATCTAAATAGTGGTTAATTTTTAAGATGAAAAGAGAAGATGCACACGAAGAGTTTCACCGATTTCTAAAAAAAGGCGACAATCGGATTACTCCCGAAAGATTTGAAGTTCTTGATCATGCTATAGATTATGAAGGGCACTTTGGCGCCGATGAACTTTATATAAGCATGAAAACAAGCCACTCTAACATCTCCCGAGCGACTGTTTATAATACTATTGAATTACTGGCACAATGCGGTATTCTCTTAAAAAGAAATTTTGGTGAAAACAAAACACGTTACGAATCGAACGTAAACAAAACAAGCCATGATCATTTGATCTGCACAAACTGCGGTGCGATTAAAGAGTTCTCAGAACCAAAGATTCAGAAAATAGTAAAAACAATTTCTGAAGAAATTGGATTTGACGCTAGCGGATATTCATTTAACATTTTTGGCAGATGCACAAATGCAAATTGCCAGCAGAGTAAAAATGCCAAATAGCACATTAGATAAAGCTAAAAAAGGAAATCCGATTACAATTCTGAAACTTCCGAGCGGAGATATAAAATCTCAGTTAATCCGCCTGGGTATTTCCGAAGGTGATACTTTAAAGTGTATAGAACGGCTTCCTGGCGGAACTATTGTAGTACAAAAAAACCGTCAGGAAATTGCACTTGGTTTTGATCTAGCAAAAAAAATTAAAATTATACTTCAGTAAAGCGATTGTTATGAAATCTGATAATATATTAAGCAATAAAATAGATTCCCCTCTCCTTGTTGAAAAAGGCGCCAACTCAACACAAAAAGTTGTGCTTGTGGGAAATCCCAATGTTGGCAAGTCCTGCATCTTCAATTACATGAGCGGAATGTATGTTGATGTATCAAACTTTCCGGGCACAACAGTCTCAATCACAAAAAGTAATTATAAAGGAAAAGATATTTTTGATACTCCCGGCATTTATGGAGTTGGTTCATTCAACGATGAAGAAAAAGTCGCGCGCGATATTATTCTTTCTGCCGATATTATACTAAATGTTGTTAATACTCTTAACCTTGACCGTGATCTTTTTCTTACACTGCAGTTAATTGATATGGGGAAGAAAGTCTCCGTGCTGCTTAACTTTAGCGATGAATTGAAAAAAAGAAAAATCAAAATTGATACTCAAAAACTTTCCGAATTACTTGGCATTGAGGTTTATGAAACCGCCGCTGTTGATAAAGTTGGATTTGATAAAATTGGCGAAGCAATTGAGAAAGCTAGAGTTGGAAAGCAAGAACTTGATCTGCATTTCATGCTTCAGCAAGTTATGACAAAATCAATTCCGCAGTGCGATTCTCTTTTAATTTTAGAAGGCGATGAATCAATTGCTCAGAAGCATAAAATTACTAACGGCACCGCAAACGAGCGGGAAAAAATTTATATCGGAAGAAGAAACCGTGTAAACGAAATTATTGATGTTGTAGAACATGAAGATTCTAAAAAAGGAGAAATTTTCAATTTGTTCGGGCGTTATTCGCTGAATCCCAAAACGGGAATACCAATTCTGCTTGTTATGCTTGTCTTAGTTTATTTTTTTATTGGCGATCTCGTTTCTCAACGAATTGTAAATTTTACAGAAAATAAAATCGGCAAAGAGTTTTTTGAATATAACGCAAAATCTTTTGTGGGTAATTTTACGCCCGTTGATATAGACGTTGTAGTAAACGACAATAATGGAAAACTGGTGAATCAAAAATTATTCAGTTTTCCCTCGGGCATTAACGGCAACTCGCAATTAAAAAATGAATTTGAATTATTCTCAAAACAAACCGGCGCTCAATCTGATTTTCATTTCAGCAATCCAATTGCAAAGCTTTTTTTTGGTGAGTTCGGCGTTGTAACAATGACGGTTACTTATTTGCTTTTCTTACTTCTACCTCTAGTAATTGGATTCTATTTTGTTATGGCAATGCTGGAAGACAGCGGTTACTTGCCGCGGCTTGCAACAATGTTGGATCGTTCATTTAATAAAATAGGTTTAAACGGGCGCGCAGTAATTCCTATCATGCTAGGATTTGGATGTATTACAATGGCAAACATTACAACGCGTCTGCTCGGTTCGGAAAGAGAGAAATCAATTGTAACCGCAATTCTTCAATTTGTAATTCCATGTTCTGCACAGCTTGCCGTTATTGCCGCATTGTTAAGCGGAGCGGGCTTTGGACCAATGATACTATATGTTTCCGTGATCTTTACTGTCCTCATTGCGCTTTCAACAATTTTGAATAAAATGCTTCCGGGTGAAAGTTCTCCTCTTTTAATTGATCTACCTATGATTGGTTTTCCAAGAATGA
>JAKAMS010000497.1 GCA_021812745.1 Bacteroidota bacterium
TGCAGAAAAAATGTTGATCTAAAGATTCTTCTTTTCAATAATGCGATTTATGGATTAACGAAAGGTCAGTATTCTCCGACATCAGCAAAAGGATTGGTAACAAAAACTTCTCCTTACGGAAGTGTTGATTATCCTTTCAATCCGCTCAGTTTAGCTCTTGGTGCAGGCGCTTCATTTGTTGCGCGCACTGCCGATTCTGAAGCAAAGCATATGCAAGAAGTAATTAAACGAGCCGCCGAACATAAAGGAACCGCATTTGTTGAAATACTTCAGAACTGTGTGATTTTTAATGATGGTGTTTTCGATCCGATCACTTCCAAAGAAAATAAAGCCGATAAAATGCTCATGCTCAAACATGGTCAGCCAATGTTGTTTGGAAAGGATAATAAGAAGGGTATTAAGCTCGATGGATTTAAACCTGTTATTATAGATCTCAATGACCCGAAAAATTCAATCAACGATGTTTGGGTTCATGATGAAAAAGATACTAGTCATGCGCGCGCATTTATTCTAGCCCATCTTGCTGACGATCCTGAAATGCCTTCACCGTTCGGCGTTATAAGACAGGAATTAAAACCTACATACGATGAAGGTGTTGAAAGACAAATTGAGCATATTACCGAGAAGAAGGGAAAGGGAAATCTTGAAAAACTTCTCTTCAGCGGAAATACTTGGGAAGTTAACTAGATTCTTGATAGTTGAATCTTGATTATTAAATTTGGGCGAAGAGAACTTCGCCCATTTTATTTCAAAAAAGATAAAATATGAATGACTTTTCTTCTCTTAAAAAAATAATTGATGAGCACGGTTCGTTTCTGCTTTCTACACATGTTAATCCGGACGCTGATGCGCTTGGTTCTCAACTCGGTTTTTATCTTATTCTAAAAAAGCTCGGCAAGAAAGTCCGTGTGATAAATCATAGTGTTACACCGTATAATTTAGAATTTCTCGATCAGTATAATGTAATTGAAAAATTTGATGAGTCAGTTCACGCAAATGTCTTTGATGAATCGGAAGTCTTTGTATTACTCGATCTAAATCAAGGCAACCGCATTGCTAGTATGGAAAAAGGTCTTCGGGCTTTTAAGGGATTGAAAGTTTGCATTGACCATCATCAGGACACAGAAAATTTATTTGATTTTGTCTTTGGAGGAATTGAATATTCCGCAACATCAGAAATCATTTATGATTTTATTGAAGAGACAAAAATTGTTGAACTCGATTACGCAATTGCTCTTCAATTATATTCCGGAATTATGACTGATACCGGCTCATTCCGGTTCGACCGCACTTCTCCGCGTATTCACCGTATAATGGCGGAACTGCTTGAGAAGGGTGTAAGTCCAACTGATGTTTATGATAAGATTTACGATCAGTTCAAATTTGGAAGAGTAAAACTTCTTGGTGAAGCGCTGAGCTCAGTTCAACTCGATTCAACCCAAAAGATTGCGTATATGGTTGTAAGACGTGAACAGCTCAATCAAAATGATGCAACAGAAGCAGATATAGACGGATTTGTAAATTACTGCTTAACCATTCAAGGTGTACAAATTGGAATTCTTTTTTACGAATTGAAAGACGGAATAAAAGTGAGTTTTCGTTCTAAAGGAGAAATCCCCGTTAATAAATTAGCCAAAGAATTTAACGGCGGCGGACACACAAACGCGTCTGGTATCCGTCTATTCAATACAACAGTAGAAGACGTAAAAGAAAAAATAATTTCAGCAGCTCAACGCTATCTATAATTTTTTGAAAGAGGGAATTATGCATTTCAACATAAAAATTAACGCGGCTAAAGATGAACTGAGTCTAAAACCGGATTCCGCTTTAGTAAAATTCTTCATTGATACAGATAAACTTGAAAAAATTGTTGATGAATTCTTTCTTTCTCTTAATTACCCGTTGGGAAAAGTTCAAAAGAAAAATTTTATGGATAAAAAATCCAACGAGTTTACTTACTACAGTCAGACAGATGAGCCGTCCGTTATCTTTGTTAAGAAAATAAAGCTAGATAAACATTTTTCATCCGACTTTTTTAGAAATTATTTTGCCGGATTAGTCCCATCATTAAAAAAGAAAAATCTGAAGTCGGTTCACATTATTGTTCCATCGTTTTCCGAATTCAAAAATTATTTTGAGAATGAAGGGCAGTTTTTACAGACAATGCTTGAAGGTATTCACCTTGGCAATTACACGTTCGATAATTATAAGTCCGACAAAGAAAAACCGGTTGAACTTTCTTTCTCAATCCATTACACAAATCAAAAGCTTCTGAAAAATGCAATTGAAGTTTCTGAAAAGCTAATGAGCGCGGTTTATTTTTCACGCGACTTAGTAAACGAACCGGCTGTTACAATGACACCGGCTGAACTTTCAACACGAGCCAAAAAAGAACTTTCCAAAATCGGTGTAAAAGTAACTGTATTGAACAAAGCCGAACTGAAAAAGAGAAAGATGAATGCAATTTTAGCTGTTGGCGGTGCAAGTGATAATCCGCCCTGTTTAATCACAATGCATTACAAACCAAATTTTAAAACGAAAAAGAAAATTGCTCTAGTAGGTAAAGGAGTTTG
>JAKAMS010000498.1 GCA_021812745.1 Bacteroidota bacterium
TTATTAAAAGCGGTTTTACCGCTTCATTAATTGCATAAAGCAATCTTCTATTCCCGGTTCAATTTTTCTAATTGTAAAATTTTTCTGTCCCGTTTTGTTCAGATATTCTTCCAACCGTTCAACATCCTCATCCTTTAATGTAATATGATGTTTGTCGCCGAATGCAAAACAGTTTTCGGTTTGTGGATATGCCCGAAGTTCATTTAGAAGCATGTACATATTTTCAGTATGAACCGCATAGAGGTTCTTGCCAAACTCATTAACAATGTTCTGCGGTAAATCAATCTTCAGAATTTTTCCGTTTTGCATGAGCGCAATTCTGTCGCAGAGTTTAGCTTCGTCCATATAAGGAGTAGAAACTATAATGGTTATTCCCTGAGCTTTTAGGCGATTCAACATTTCCCAAAATTCTTTTCTTGAAACCGGATCAACTCCGGTAGTGGGTTCATCTAAGAATAAAATTTTCGGTTTGTGAATTAGTGCGCAGCTCAACGCAAGTTTCTGTTTCATACCGCCGCTAAGTTTTCCGGCTCTTCTAGTTTTAAATGGTTCAAGCTGTTTATAAATGTCTGAAATCAGATTGTAATTTTCTTGAATGGTGGTGTTGAATATCGTTGCAAAAAATTCAAGGTTTTCTTCAACGGTTAAATCTTGATAAAGAGAAAATCTTCCCGGCATGTAACCGATTATGTTTCTAATCTCTTTCCAATCTTTCACAACATCAAAGCCAAGAACGCTGGCGCTTCCTTTGTCCGCAAGCAGAAGAGTTGTAAGAATACGGAAGATTGATGTTTTGCCCGCTCCGTCCGGACCAATCAACCCGAATATTTCTCCCTCTTCAACAGAAAAAGAAACATCGTCAACAGCGGTAACGCTTGATTTCTTGGTGGCGTACGCTTTAACAATATTTTCTAGTACAACTGCCTTCATAATATTTTTTAGAATTTAACTTCTCCATACATTCCGATTTTTAAATAACCGTCATTGACCACCATTATTTTAACCGCATAAACCAGGTTCGCGCGTTCGTCTTTTGTTTGAATTGTTTTTGGTGTGAATTCTGCTTTGGAAGAAACCCAATAAATTTCTCCGTTCATTTCTTTCTGTTTACCGTCGCCTTTGTCTACAAACACCTTTACTTTTTGTCCAAGTTTTATTTGTCCCAATTGATCGCCATTGATGTATGCGCGCAAAGTCATTTTGGAAAGATCGGCAATCTTGTAAAGAGCTTTTCCGTTTGCTGTAACTTCATCTTGTTTTGCATAACGGGTTAGAACAGTGCCGTCAACCGGATTTTTAATTTTGCTTTTATTTATCTGGTCCTGAATTTGCTCAATCTGAATTTGAAGCGGATATGTTTCGCTCTGCAATCCTTGTTTGGTAATTGTAAGATTTGATTTTGCCGCAGTGTACTGTTTGTTTAACAAATCAAGTGATGCGTTTATATCATCGAGCTGTTTTGTTGTTGCCGCATTTGATTTGACTAAATTTTCGATTCTCTTTTTTTCTGTTGTCGCGGTTTTAATCTGCTCTTCAATGGCTGCAAGTTGTGTCGCAACATCCGGCTGTTTGCTCAATACAGCTTTGATGGATGCTTCGAGTTGTTCCTTCTTTAGATACAGCTGAACCGTGTCCACAATTCCAACTAACTGATTTTGTTTTAACGTTGCGCCTTCTTCAACATCAAACTTAACAAGCTTGCCCATCGCTTCTGATGAAACAATTACCTCTTCCGACTCGAATGTTCCGGTTGCATCAAACTTACCGCTACCGCCACCGCATGCAAAAAGAGTTAGTAATATTGTTATGGGCAGTATAAAGTCATATTTAAATCTGATTAATATCGTTTTCATATTTATTTCTGTGTTTGTTATTAATAAATTTTTTTAAGTAATCTACTTAAATCCGCCTTTGCGGTTAGTTGCCAACAGTTAATTTGTAATTTTGTAGTGACAGCAAAAGTTGAATTGTGTGAATTGATAAATTCTGTTTTGCTTGGTCTTCGTTGTTTAACTCACGTATATAATCGCTTGATGTAATAACACCGTTTTCAAGTTGTGCTTTAGTTGATTCCTTTACTGAAGTTCTTATTGAGATAATTTCTCTGTCAACTTTTATCAGATCTCTCAATTTCTCAATTTCCCCCGTCTGTTGTTTCAAAGAGATATTTGTGTTGAGAATAAATGTTTCCTTCTGGGCTTCGACTGATTTTTTATTTAGCTCAATTATTTCGCTCTCGTTTCCGTATGTATATAAATTAGAAGGAGACCACGTTAATCTCGCGCCGGCAACGTAATACCAATCAAAACTATTTTTAAGCATGTTAAGTGTTGGTTTTCCATATCCGCCTTGAAAGAACAAACTTGCTTTCGGTAGAATCTTAGCCAGCGTTAGTCCGTACTGATTCTCAATTAAACTTTCTTGCGAAGAATATAATTTCAATTCAGGGCGGTTGATTTCGTTCGATTCAAATACATTTTGGACTTCCGGCTGTTCAAGTTTCAGCGTTTCATCCAACCGCTCGTTGATCAGAAGTCCAAGCATATCAATAAAAGATTTGCGTGATGCTCTTA
>JAKAMS010000499.1 GCA_021812745.1 Bacteroidota bacterium
CATGAAAATCAACCGCAACCATTGGACCTGCAAATGTTATTAAACCGCACTTTGTAAAAAATGCAAGTTGTAAAGCGTTTATGTCGCTGTATCCTACAAAAATTTTAGGATTGTTACGAATGAGTTTATAATCAATTTTATCCAGAAGCCGCCCGGAACCGTAACCGCCACGAATTGAAAAAATAGCTTTGACCTGCTTATTTCTAAACATTTCGTGCAAATCATCTAAACGTTGAGTATCTGACCCTGCCAGATAACCTTCTTGAGAGCCGACATTTTTTCCCACTTCAACGCGGT
Source organism: Bacteroidota bacterium (assembly GCA_021812745.1). The sequence continues at coordinate 298 of JAKAMS010000499.1, forward strand.
ATCCAATTTTTTCTAAATACTTAACGCCGTTATTAATTTTTGTGAGATCGTCTGGTGATGATGCCGGAGAAATTATTCCAATTACATCTCCGGGTTTCAGTCTTTTCGGTTTGATTATTCCCATTAACAATAATTTCCATTATCGAATTCTATTTCAATATAGTAAAAGGATATATTCGATGCAAAATTTAAGTTGAAAATAGGAATAATTTGAAGAATAAAATGAGGACATTACCGGACAGCCGATAGCATTAGTTCCCCGGAAAAGCCTCATTAAAAGCTTATTTCATAGCTTTTAACAGTACTTGAAGAATTAATCAATAGTTTGGTCAGATACACCCCATTTTTCAAACTTTTTCTTGTGCGCAATGATTCTCGCGTTCACGTAGAAAACTAAATTCTCTGCAATGTTAGTAGCATGGTCTGCAAGTCTCTCAATATGACGTGTTAACACAATTAAATGAGCGCACGGTTCAATAAGCTGCGGCTCGTTTTGCATTTTAAGAACAAGCGCTTTGAAAATTTGTTTATTTAACTTATCCACACTTTCATCGCTATCAATAACTTTATTTGCAAGATCAATGTTATTGTTTATAAATGAATCAATTGCATTCTTCAACATTTCGCGCGCTTGTTTGCCCATTTCTAAGATTTGCGCCTCAGCTATAAGTGAATGATGCTCATTTGTTTTTTTAACTCGTTGCGCAATGTTCACCGCAATATCACCGCATCTTTCCAACTGATTATTAATCATCATTACAGACATTATGAAACGCAGATCTACGGCAACAGGTTGGAAAAGAGCCAGAATATTTTCGCACTGAGTTTGAATAAGATTATCATATATATTCACCTCTAGCTCTTTGGCTTTTATCCCGCGGCATAATTCAACGTTGCCTGTTTCGAGTGCCGCAAAAGCTCTTTCGGCTTGTTCATCTACAAGCGAAGCCATCTTAATCAGATTTATTTTCAAATTTTCTATCTGTTGATTGAAATTATCTTGCATAAGCCCTTCCTTTTTTAGCCGTACTTTCCCGATATATAATCTTCGGTTAATTTTTTTGATGGATTTGTAAAGATAGTTTTTGTTTGATTGAATTCAATCATCTCTCCCATTAACATGTAGCCAGTGAAATCCGATACCCGTGATGCCTGCTGCATATTGTGAGTTACTATAACAATTGTATAATCCTTTTTGAGTTCTATCATCAGTTCTTCAATTTTCATTGTGGCAATTGGATCAAGAGCAGAGCAGGGTTCGTCCATTAAAATAACTTCCGGTTGAACTGCTAGCAAACGTGCAATAACTAAACGCTGCTGTTGATCAAGCGGCAATTCCAAAGCGGGGTGATCAAGTTTATCTTTAACCTGATCCCAAAGCCACGCCCCTCTTAAACTTTTTTCTGCAATTTCATCTGTTTCTTTTTTGTTCTTTATACCCGCAACTTTAAGTCCATAGACAACATTATCATAAATTGAAAGAGGAAACGGATTAGGGCGTTGGAAAACCATTCCTACTCTTTTTCTTAACTCAGCAACTTCTAAAGATGAGTTGTAAATATCTATCTCGTCGAGAAGAACACTACCAGTTATTTTAACTCCGTGGATTAAATCATTCATCCGGTTTAAGCTTCGTAGCAATGTTGATTTCCCGCAGCCGGAAGGACCAATTAACGCAGTAATCATTTCTTGCTGAACCGGCATGCCTACAGAGATGAGTGCTTGGAATTTACCATAGAATAGATCCAGCTTATCAATTTCAATTTTATTTTTTACAACTGTTTTCATTTCCGTCATCAGCCGAACCTTCCTGTAATGTAATCACTCGTTTCTGTTCTATTGGGAGTAGTAAAAATTTGTCCTGTCGAACCGATTTCAATCAGTTCGCCCATTAAGAAGAATGCCGTATTATCAGCTACTCTTGCTGCCTGCTTGGTATTGTTGGTGACCAAAATAATTGTGTAATCTTTTTTCAAAACTGTAAGTGCGTCTTCAATCTTTGCGGTTGAAATCGGGTCTAATCCGGAACAAGGTTCGTCAAGAAGAATTACCTCTGGTTCCATTGCAAGAACGCGCGCAAGACAGAGCCGCTGCTGCTGTCCTCCGGAAAGTCTCATACCAGAAGTTTTTAGACGGTCCTTCACTTCATCCCAAAGGTATGATGCGGTTAAACTTTTTTCTACAAGTTCATCCAATCGTTTTAAATCGTTAACTCCAGAGAGACGTACTCCATAAACAACATTTTCATAAATACTCATCGGCAGCGGAA
>JAKAMS010000051.1 GCA_021812745.1 Bacteroidota bacterium
TCAGATAAATATTTAAAATATTTCGAAATGGTCGGGTAATCTGCAATCTTATAATCGCTTCCAACTTTGTAACCGAGAAATTCTTCAGGTGATTTTAGAGTTTGAGAATTAATAGAGATGAATGAAATTAAGAGAAGAGTAAATACGAGAAGACGGCCCATGCTTCCTCCGAATTGATTTGAATTATTGTAACGATAATATGGAATTTATAAGCGGGTAACAATCAAATTTTTGGCAACATCATCTCTGCTGTTTATCAGTGATGATGTGAATTCTCTAATCCATACTTTTTAATTTTTGCAATAAGATTTACTCTTGAGATACCAAGAATCGCAGAAGCCTTTGTTTTATTGTGGTTAGTAAATTCAAGCACCAATCCAATGTGACACTTTTCCATCTCTTCCAAAGATTGCGGAAGAATTTCTTTGTCTAATTCATGGTAACCGTTATTAATTCCCATAAAGTAATTAGGAAGGGATTTTTTATGAAGTTCGTTTGTTGATTCAACAATAATTGCGCTGTTAATTAAATTCATCAGTTCTCTTACGTTACCCGGGAAAGAATATGTTTTGAGACAATTCAATAGTGGCTGTGAAATTTTTCCCACGTTCTTATTATACTTTTTATTAAACTTTTTCAAAAAGTAGTTTGCCAGTAATTCGATATCGCCTTTCCGTTCGCGAAGCGGCGGAATGCTGATTGAGTTTATATTCAATCTGAAGAAAAGATCTTTTCTAAAATTGCCGTTTTTAATTTCTTCAAATAAATTTTTATTAGTCGCGGCAATGATTCTAACATCGGTCTTAATATTTCGAGTAGAGCCTAATTTATAAAATTCCTCTTCCTGCAAAACTCTTAAAAGTTTGACTTGAATTGGCAATGATAGTTCACCGATCTCATCAAGGAATAAAGTTCCGCCGTTGGCTTCTTCCAAAAATCCGATCTTTTCTCTGGAGGCACCGGTAAAAGCGCCTTTTTCATGCCCAAAAAATTCAGATGAGAACAGTTCTTGCGCAAACGATCCGGCATTGACAGCAATAAATTTTTTATCCCTTCTATCACTTATTTTATGAATTGCTTGAGCTATTAATTCTTTACCGGAACCGCTCTCTCCCCAGATTAAAACGCTGTTGTCGGTTGAAGCAAATTTTTCCGCATAAAGAAATATTTTAAACATTTTTTCGTCATTTGTTATAATATCTTTGAATGCTTCTTTATGTTTCAGACTATTCAAAGATGAATTGCGCAAAACATCAATTTCCGCTTCGTTAATCTTTTGTGATTCAAGAGATTCTTCGATTGTCTTAATCAACTTCTCTTCCTCGATTGGTTTAAGCATATAATCATAAGTGCCAAGCTTCATTGCAGAGATTGCAAGGTCAATATCTTCAACTCCGGTAAGCACAATTGTAGTAATATTTATTTTGTTGTCGCTGATATATTTTAGAATATCCAGCCCGGTAACATTGGGCATATCCATATCTAACAAAAGCACATCAAATTTTTCTTTACTCAATAAGTTGTAAGCCTTTGTGCTGTCTTGAAGAGTTTTAATCTCATATTTTCCAGTTTGCAATAAAAATACATTCAGAAAATTCAATACAGCCTGGTTGTCGTCAACTAAAAGAATCTTTGCCATAGTTATATGTTTTGATTAACTGGAAATCTGATAGTAAATTTCGTTCCGATTCCGATCTTAGAATCCACCTCAATTTTTCCGCGGTGGTCTTTTATTATCCCGTAAGTAATCGAAAGTCCAAGACCGGTTCCGCCTCTATTACGTTTTGTAGTAAAGAAAGGATCGAAAATATTTTTAATCATATTCTCATCCATTCCGCAGCCATTGTCTTCTACAATAAGAAGGACCTCTTTCTTTTTCGCATCGTAACCGGTTTTAATTTTAATAAGACCATTCCCGCTTTCAATAGCTTCGGAAGCATTCATTACTAAATTTAGAATAACTTGTTCAAGTTTATTGCTGTTGCCGATGAATGATGGGACATTTTTGTCAAGATCAATTTCCAGATCGGCAAATTTTTTAACATGCTTACTCGTTAGAGTCAGATTGTTTTTGATAATATAATTCAAATCAACTTCATCTGTTAAAGAGCCATCATCTTTCTTTGCAAAGTTTCTAAGATCGCCGACAATTTTTTTGGTGCGGTTGGCGCCGTTTATCATGTCGTCAACCAGAGTGGAAATGTTTTCCTTGAACAAATCATAATTCAAACGGGCAATTTTCAATTCTTTGTTCTTCGCATAATTTTCTTCAAGAATCGGAAAGATATCTTGAAATGCTTCTTGAATAATTTTGAGATTACCGAGAATGAATGTATTTGGATTATTTATTTCGTGAGCCACACCAGCAACTAATTTGCCTAAAGAAGCCAGTTTATATGATTGCAGCAGTTGCGCTTCCATTTTTTTTTGGACAGTTACATCATGACAGACTTCCAAAACGCCTTCTACACGTTCATCTTGATCTAATACTGGATAAGAACGCAGCATAAAATATTTATCATCAACTTCTCTTTCATAAGCGGTGTGTTCCGCCGTTTCAAAAGTTTTTTCAGCAGGGCATTTTTCACATCTTTGGTCCAGATCAAATAATTTTTTATAGCATTTGCCGGTATCGCCTATGCCGTCCTTGTTAGACATAGTAATATTAAATTCTTTGTCTATCACAACAATTTTATCTGTTATCGCACTGAAAAATGTGCGCAATTTCGCCCTTCGGTTATTGCATTCGTCAGTTAATTTTAAGAGAGCTTCATTCTTAGCAAGAAGAATTTTCTGCTGCTTCTCTAAGTTAACTGTCTTCTCTAATTCTTCGATTGAACGCGCAAACTTACGTGCAATTTCATCAATCATTTTTCGTTCTTCTTCAAGAAATCCTTTTTTATCCTTGAGAAGTATCCTAATCTGTCCAAATTTTTTATTATTAACATAAATATCAGAAGTTAAGAAATTACCAGCCAATTCTTGAGTTAAATCAGTTATACCAAAAGATTTTTTCCCGATTTCAATAATTACAATTGTTTCTTCCGGATATTGAAACCCCGCATGAATGTGCGGAATACATTTATTAAATGATTCATCAAGCGGTCTTGAAGATTCCAATTCCTTGCTAATGTTATAGAGACACCGTAATTCTTTTACTCTTTCTTTAAGGTCGTGTTCTATGTTTGTTATCTGGTCAATTTTATCTTTCTGTGTAAGAATTATATGCGGGCTGTAATCGAAGTATAGAGGGAATAAAATGAACTCATCTTTTATTCCAATAAACTTAAACGCTTGTGGTTCAAGATTGGATTTAACTTTTCCAATAATTTCATTAAGCAGTTTTAATTGGTCTGTTTTTCTAGTAGATAGATCGTGAATATTAATTGAGGCATTGCTCAATAATTTATTGAGTTCAGTTCCTTTAAACACAACATCGTCATTGTTACCGAATATTATAATATAATCGAACAGATCATAGATTAATTTGTAATTCGTTTTATTGTCCATGACAACTAAACCAACTGCATTTTTATGTTACTAATGTAATAGTTTTCCTGGAAATGAATTACTTGTTTTACCGGATCAAAAGCCGTTAGGTCTGAATCATAAACCGAAAAGAAATATTTCTTTTCTGAAAAATCATCGGTCAAAAAATTATCAATCCATGATTTTCCAATCTCGGTCTGCTTATAATATCTGTTAACGCTTTTTATCTCTTCAAAAATATCATCAACCGAGTGGTGGTTGAATCCTTTAGAGAAACATCCCGCCAGCATTTCAATCACTTCCCAATTTGAATATTCATTCTTTCTATTAATTATTTTATTCGCTTTCTGGATGGTATTATCGCAACGCGTGTATGTTCCTTCTTTTTCAATATGTGTTAATGCCGGTAAAACAACATCAGCTTCAAGTGTTGTTTTTGTATTGAAGGAATCGCTCACAAAAAGAAATTCGACATCACTGAAATATTTACGGTAGCTTTCTTCAGCAAAAGGATCTTCACCAAAAATTAGCACAGCTTTAATTTCGCCGAGCTTCATCTTTTTCTCAAGATCAACTTGCTTAAATATTGGTATTAAATTCCGTCCCCATTTATTTCTAATTTTTTCTATCTGATCTAAATCGGAGTGTTTCACATAACCCGGTAAGTAATTTGGCGAAACGCCCATATCCATAAGTCCCGCTGAATTACAATTATCGCGCAGAAGAATTATTCCGTTGTCATGCTTATTTATTCTTCCGGTCATTAGCAAAAAGTTAGCAATTGCGCGCAGATCGTTATGTGATTTCTCTCGCGTGGAATCAATATTATAAATGAATATGAGATTCGAATTTGGATTTTTCACCATCTCGAAGAATCGAATTAATTTTTCACGGTCAATATTGATTATGTTAATCGCATCTTCCGTATTCAAGTCTAAAAGTTTTTTCTTAAACTCCGCGAACAGTTCCGTTCTCATATTAATGAATTTATTATCAACACAATTATTTTCGATACAAATTTTCATTAGCATATCCAGAAGAAGCGTATTCGTTCCTTTTGTAGTATCAATCCACAAATCCGCATGGCGGGTTAATTTAATTTCCGAGGAGTTTATAACTATTAACAAAGCGCCTCTCTTTTGCGCTTCTTTGATCTTTAGTTCCATTACCAAATTCTCTTCTGATAAATTGGAATTTATAATCACAATCACATCGGCTGATTGTAAGTCATCCATCTTAACCGTAGAAGTGGTCAAACCCAATAAATCGTCTAGAGCATCAAGTTCTTTTTCTTGGAATAAGTTAGATAGACTATCAATATTATTATTCATTAAACCAACTCGAACAAATTTTTGAAGCAAGTATAATTCTTCGTTAGAAAGTTTTGGAGATGCAAAGACAGCAACAGAATCCTTGCCGTATTTATCCATTATATCTCTAACCCGTTTCTCGGTATAAATAATTGCCTCTTCAGTTTTCACTTCATGCACAAGTCCATTGCGCCTTATGATTGGTAAAGTCACGCGGTTTTGATCCATTAGAAAACGGTGGCCGAATTTTCCCTTTATGCAAAGATATCCTTTATTGTGCGAATCGTGAATAGAATTAGTGGAGTTGGAAACATAGAAAATCTCATCACTTATTTTTTTGAAATTTACTTTGCAACCGACTGAACAGAAACTACAAATGGTTTCATAATTTTGTTTCGGAAGAGTTCCTAGAATCTTGAAAGGGAATTTTTCACTTATGGCGCCGGTTGGACAGGAGTCTATGCAATTTCCGCATGCAATACAATTTGATTCTATAAGCGCTTTCTCCATAGCAGGTTTAACTACAGATCTGAATCCGCGATATACAAATCCTAATGCAGAGACTTCTAATATCTCAGAGCAAGTTCTTACGCATTTACCGCAATTAATGCATTTGTTAGGATCCAATGAAATAAAAGGATGGCGGTTATCAACTAAATATTTTTTTGTTTCGCCGATGTAATTCGAAATATCTAGATCATATTCTTCTCCATATTTTCTGAGTGCACAGTCATAATATTCCGAACAACCGCATTCCAAACAACGTTCACACTCTTTAATTGATTGTAATTCCGTTATTCCGGATTCTACCTCATCGAAAGTTTTTATACGATCAGTTACATTCAGCTCGGCAAGTTTTTCTCTTGCCATTTTTTTTATATGTGAGAATTCTCTTTCAGACAGTTCTCCAAATCTATGTTTGAAGCTCACGAATTTACTTTTAGATACTTTTGCTTTTCCGGTTTCGAGATAACTCATTATTGATTGAGCGGCTTTCTTACCTTGCGCTATTGAACTGATTGCCGTTAATGGTCCGGTTACAACATCACCGCCTGCAAATACACCGGGAATTGTTGTCTCAAAAGTGTCTTGGTTTATTGTAACTGTTCCCCATTTTTCCAATGCAAAGTTTTTATCAAGATCTATAAACGAGGAATCAACTTTCTGTCCGATGGCGCCAATTATAAAATCACAATCAATAATATATTCCGATCCCTCGATTGGAACCGGCTGAGGTCTCTCACCATTTTTTTTAGATTCGAGTTTTTGCTTCAAACATTCAATGCCTTTAAGCTTTTTATCTTTCGAGATAATTGATTTTGGATTTGTTAAGAAGATAATTTCAACTCCTTCTTTCTGCGCAGCTTCAATTTCTTCATGACTGGCTGGCATTTCTTTGATACTTCTTCTATAGACAATTTTTACATTATCAGCACCGCATCTCAATGCCGTTCTTGCGGCATCAATCGCAGTATTGCCTCCACCCACTATAATTACTGTCCCAAACAATTTTGGCTTATTGCCCATTTCGACTTCTCGTAAAAAATCTATTCCTTTATAAATGCCTTCAGTAACATCCTCATCTTTTAATCCTATGGTTGCGGCTTTATGTGCACCTACTCCAACAAAGATAGATTCGTATCCCTCGTAAAGAAGACTGTTGACTGAAAAATCTTTTCCTAATTCCATTCCGGTCTTTTTTGAAACACCAAGGTTTAGTATCCAATTAATTTCCTCATCTAATATTTTCTTTGGTAAACGATATTCCGGAATTCCGTATCTCAACATTCCGCCCAGTTCGGGAAGTTTTTCAAAAATAGTTGGTGAATATCCTTCTAATGTTAAATAATATGCGCACGTTAATCCGGCGGGTCCTCCGCCAATAATTGCTACTTTTTTCTTGTTTCGAGGTTTTAATTCTGGAATCCACATTTCGGTTTTATCAACGTCGGCTATATACCGTTTCAGATAGTTGCACGCTACCGGCTCATCTACAAGATTTCTCCGGCAGGCATTTTCGCAATCTCTAACACAAACTCTTCCGATAGATAAAGGTAATGGATTATTTTCTTTTACCAATCTGATTGCATCTTTGTATTTACCCATTGATGTAAGTGCGATGTATGCTTGCGCATCTACTCCGGCAGGACAATTTATTTTGCAAGGTCCAAGACAATCTGCATAATGATTTGAGAATAAAAGTTCTAATGCTGTTTTACGTGAGTTTCTTACTTTTTCATTGTTGGTTACAATCTTCATTCCTTCGCGAATGATTGTCGAACAAGAAGGGACCAATTTATTGGATCCGTTAACTTCCACAACACAAAGATAACATGACGTAAAATGCTCGGTCCGTTTATCATGACAAAGAGTTGGAATTGTATCTAATTTGTTTTCATGAACGGCTTCTAAAATTGTTTTATCCGGATCACAAAAAATTTCTCTTCCGTTGATGGTAACTTTAATTTTTTCCATAGAGAAATCCTTAAGAGAAAATTAGTTTTTAATAACAGCATCCAAATTACAGACGTCAAAACAACGCCCGCATTTAATACACAAATCTTGATTGATATGATGAACTGCTTTTTTGCTTCCGGTTATGGCATTTGAAGAACATGCTTTGATGCAAAGCATACAACCCTTACATTTTTCTTCATCAATAGTATATTCAATTAACGCAGCGCAATTGTGAGCCGGACATTTTTTATCACGGATGTGTACTTCGTATTCTTCTCTAAAATATTTAATAGTTGTTAGAACCGGATTTGGCGCTGTCTGCCCCAATCCGCAGAGACTGCTATTCTGAATTTTATAAGCTAAGTCCTCTAATAATTCTATATCACCGCCCTTTCCGTTTCCATCAGTAATCCGTTCGAGTATTTCCAACATTCTTTTTGTTCCAATTCTGCAGAATGTACATTTGCCGCACGATTCATTTTGAGTGAAGTTCAAAAAATATCTGGCAAGATCAACCATGCAAGTTGTTTCATCCAGAACGATCAATCCGCCGGAGCCCATTATGGCGCCGGTGCGGACAATTTCATCGTAATCAATTTTTAGATCGCCCATACTAGCGGGAATGCAACCACCGGAAGGTCCTCCCATTTGAACAGCTTTAAATTTTTTATCATTCTTAATTCCGCCGCCGAGATCAAAAACAATTTGATTTATAGTCATACCCATCGGCACTTCAACCAAACCGCTTCTTTTAATTTTTCCGGCGAGGGCAAAAACTTTGGTCCCTTTACTCTTTTCCGTTCCAAGCAAAGCATATTCTTGCCAGCCGTTATTAATTATCCAAGGAACATTTGCAAATGTTTCTACATTGTTAATGTTGGTTGGTTTGCCCCATAATCCTTTATGAGCCGGAAACGGCGGACGAATTCTCGGCACCCCTCTTTTCCCTTCTATTGACGACATCAAAGCGGTTTCTTCTCCGCATACAAATGCACCGGCGCCTTCTTTTATTTTTATCTTAAAGCTGAAGTCCGAACCGAAAATATTTTTTCCAAGAAAATTTTCAGCTTCACATTGTTTGATAGCATTTCTCAATCTTTTTATTGCAAGAGGATATTCCGCTCTACAATAGATATAACCCTCATCTGAACCAATAGCATATGCTGCAATCATCATCCCTTCAAGAACAGAATGAGGATCGCCTTCCAATACACTCCGGTCCATAAATGCACCCGGATCGCCTTCATCTGCATTGCAGATAAGATATTTTTTATCACTCTTTTCTTGATAAGCGAATTTCCATTTTTGTCCTGTTGAAAATCCTGCACCACCGCGACCCCGTAAACCGGATTTAATTATTAATTCAATAACTTCTTCTCGAGATTGACTTTTGATAACTGTTTGAATCGCTTTGTAGCCATCATACTTTATATATTCGTCTATTGAGGTCGGATCAATTACACCGCAATTTCTTAAGACAATTCTTTTTTGATTTTTTAGAAACGCATCTTCCTTGGAAATATCTTTGCTCTTAATTATCCATTCACTAACCGGACTGTTGTTGATCAAGTGTTCGTTTACTATTCTTCCGACTCGGTCAGTTGTTACATTTGAATAAAGCGAGCTGTTTCCGTTATCAACAATTTCAACGAGCACTTCTTTATAGCACATTCCCATGCATCCTGTTTCTTTAAGCTGAACATTCAAGCTCCTTGAATCTATTTCATCTTTAAATTTGTTATAGACTAATTCACCTCCGGCGGATATTCCGCACGTACCCAAGCCAACTTTAATTTGCTTCATGACGCTTCTCTATACTGTTCTTCGGATTTGTATTTCTTGACAATCTTTTTGAGTTTATCAGTTGTTAGGTTACCGTGAGTTGAGTTATTTATCATTATAACCGGTGCCAAAGAACAGCATCCCAGACACGCAACGGACTGCAGACTGAAAATCCCATCGTCTGTAGTTTCGCCGACTGTAATTCCGAGTTCATCTTGCAAAACAGATAGGATGCTTTTTGCACCGTTAACATGGCAAGCTGTTCCTTCACAAATGCGAATTAAATTTTTACCTAACGGTTTTAATCTGAATTGCGAATAAAAAGTTATAACACCGTAAATATCCGCCGCCGGGATGTTGACCAATTCGCTGATATAGTAGATTATTTTTTCAGGAATGTACCCATAAGAATCCTGAGCTGATTGAAGCAACGGGATTAAAGAACCGTTTTGATGTCTCTTGTTGATTAAGTCAATCTTGAAATCAAGAATGCCAGGTTTTTCTTGAATATCTGCAACCGACATAATGTTTCCCCTATAATTATTTAGCAACCCATTTCAAAAAAAAATAAATAAAGAGACAGTAGATGATTTCATTTGCTGTCTCTGACATTATTCCGAGATTAATCGTGCCGATAGAAACGTCATTACATCTCATAAATATTTATTATTGGGTACTTCTTAATTTTTATAATTCCGTTCATGTTGACTAATTTATTTTCAATGAACTTATCTATCTGACTGAATTGTGATCCACTTACCATCATCACCATATTATATCTGCCGTTTATAAAATCGCAGTAGACAATATTCTCTGTTAGTTTTAAGATCGGATAGATGTCTTGAATTTTTTCCCGTTCCACTTCTACTAAGACATAAGAGCAGACTGAATGCTTTGAATCTCTCACAACGCCGGAATTTGGAATTTCTGTTGATAGTGAAATACCAGCAGAGTTGATAATATCTTTTATGTTTTCATTTAGAACCGGTACATCTACCGGCAAGAACTCCGCACCTTTTAATCCATCCATTACTTTAACTTCTTTCTCAAAAATTTCTTTGCAAGCATCAATTGTTTCTGCTTGCACCAGCAGAAAAATATCAATATCGCCCCGTGTTGCATCGCAATACAAAACGTTTTCCATTGCATATAACTTTTTGTAGATATCGAAAAAGTCAGCTTTCTCATCAATCTTTAGAAGCATGTATGCCGCGGCAGTTCTTGTTTCATCTATTGTGGTATGAGATTTAACCGGCTGTTTCGGTTGCTTATCTAAAATTTTGTTTATCTCTTCCATCAGTTCGTCTGCATCGAAAGGTTTTTCAAGGAATGCATCTACTTTCAAATCATCAATTTCGGTTTCCTCTAATTTATCCGCATAACCGGTAATGTAGATCATCGAAGTATTAGGATATTTTGCTTTAATGATCTTACCGAGCTTTATTCCATCAATATCAGGCAATTGTATATCGAGAACGATTGTGTCCAGATTTACTTCATTCTTCTGATACAGGTCAATTTTGTTCAATGCGCTGATTCCGTTTTCGCAAAGTTCAACATCAACTCCTCTCTGATTCAGACCAATCGAAATAGACCTTCGTAAAGACGGTTCATCATCAATTAATAAAATTCTCTTTGACATTTCTCTTTTCCTCCATTGTTAATAATTGCATTAATGTGAACAAAGCTCATACCAAGAACAAAGCCTCTGAAATGAGAGGTATTGCAAGGATTTTGAGAAACGTCTGTCAGCAATCGCTAAATAATTTAACAACAAATCTCTAACCTTATTTGATAGATAGAGATAACCACTGTCAAAATATGTTGCGATTATCGTGCGGATTAAAAACTTCAACATCGCTACTTCTATTTTCCGTTAGTAATATTTAATTGTAATTTTCATCTAAAAAATTGTCAATGACTAAAGAGATAGTAATAGAACCGGTTGGCTATCTGCATTCTGATCTTGCGTACAGGTACGAAACTCCCAGACAAGGTGTGCTGGCGGGTGAAAAAATTTCTGTGATAGAACTGATTCCGAATAATAATTACGAGCAAGCGGTAAAAGATTTAGATGGTTTCGAAAGAATCTGGGTT
>JAKAMS010000052.1 GCA_021812745.1 Bacteroidota bacterium
CCATTGATTTCAAATCTTTTTTACCCATAGCACGGCGCAGTAAATCCGCTTCGGCAAGACTCATATTTCCGACTTTATTTGCAATCTGAATAACCTGTTCTTGATAAACAATAATTCCGTTTGTCTCCTTCAATATAGGTTCGAGTATTGGATCCAAATAAACAATTTGTTTTTTCCCATGTTTACGAGCAATAAAGTCATCAATAAACTCCATAGGACCGGGACGGTACAATGCATTCATAGCGGCAAGATCATTAATGCTCGTCGGCTTAAGCTTTTTTAGATACTCACGCATCGGGGCACTTTCAAACTGGAAGACGGCAGTTGTTTGACCTTTGCTAAACATCTCGTAGGTTTTAGGGTCGTCTGTAGGAATGTCATCAATATCAATTTCTAGATTACGTGTTTGTTTAACTAGTTCAAGTGTATCTCTTATAATAGATAGAGTACGCAATCCAAGAAAATCCATTTTCAACAAGCCGGCTTCTTCAAGATCTTTCATGTTGAACTGCGTTACAATTGAATTGTCTTCTCCATAAGTTGCAAGAGGAACGAAATCGCTTACTTCACCGGGAGTAATAACAACACCGGCGGCATGTTTAGAAGCATTTCGATTCATGCCTTCTAGAATTCTTGCATATTTTATTAACTCATGAATTTGAGGATCGTCAGATTTATTAACCCAGGCAAGTTCCGGAACTTCATTTAGTGCTTGATTGAGGTCGTATACACGTCCAAATTTTGAAGGGATCCACTTTGTAATTTTTTCTACAGTAGGAATAGGAATTTTTAAAACACGAGCCACATCTTTTAATACAGCTTTAGATGATAATCTATTAAAAGTAATTATTTGAGCAACGGATTTTTCGCCATATTTTTCTTTAACATATGTTATAACTTCACCGCGTTGATCATCTGCAAAATCCACATCAATATCTGGCATCGTCTTACGCGCCGGATTCAGAAATCTCTCGAAGAGCAAATTATATTTGAGCGGATCTACGTTTGTAATTCCAAGGACATAAGCAATTATACTTCCGGCAGCACTTCCACGTCCGGGACCAACAGGTATTCCCCGCTGTTTTGCAGCGTTAATAAAATCTTGGACTACAAGAAAATATCCGGCATAACCCATCTCCTTGATAACTTGCAACTCAAACTTAAAACGTTCATCAATTTCGGGCGTTATAATTTTAAATTTTTGTTCAAGCCGTTCCTCTGCAAGTTGAGAAAAATATTCTTCTAAATCTTTTGCCTTAGAGTTTGCCGGGATTGGGAACTGCGGAAATTGATGTCCGCTAAAATCCAGTTGAAGATTAATTTTTTGTTCTATCTCAATTGTATTTTCAATTGCGCCATGAAAGTTTTTGAAAAGTTTTTTCATTTCATCGGCAGATTTGAAATAGATCTGGTCGGTTCCGTATCGCAATTCTTTATAATCAACGGTTCCGGTTTTATCGCCAAGGTGAATTAAAATATTGTGAGCAACCGAATGATCTTTTTCTATATAGTGAATATCATTTGTGGCAACAAGTTTAATTCCCAAATCGCGAGCAAGTTTAGGCATTCCTTCAAGCACCGGTTTTTCAACTTCCATACCGTGATCTTGAATTTCCAAATAAAAATCATCATCGAACAGTTCTTTCAATCTAATTGCGGTTGACCGCGCTTTGGCATAATCATCATTGATGAGCGGTGTTGCTATTGGTCCGGCTGGACAAGCAGAGGTACAAATAAGTCCCTCGCTGTATTTAGCCAGCATTTCAAAATCAATTCTTGGGCGGTAATAAAAACCTTCAGTGTAACCGATAGTAGAAAGTTTTATCAAATTTTTATAACCGATTTCATTTTTTGCGAGAAGCAAAAGATGATTGTACGGTTTGGCTTTTCTTTTGGGATAATCAGGATCATCACCTTTACGGTCAAAGCGAGTACCATCAACTACAATATACGCTTCCATTCCTATTATCGGTTTTATTCCTGCCTTCTTCGCTTTTTTATAAAACTCACCTACGCCGAACATCACACCGTGATCTGTAAGCGCAACAGCATGCATTCCGTGTTTCTGCGCAGCATGAATTAAATCTTCAACCGTGCATGCACCATCTTGCAAACTGTAATGAGAGTGATTATGTAAGTGTATAAAATCCGACATTTAAATTCCTAATTGAGAATTGCAAATGGAGAATTGAGAATTACTTTTTTAATTCTCAATTCGCAACTTGCCTGCCGGCAGGCAGGTTCTAAATTCTTAATTACTTTTTTCCCGTGTGTCCAAAACCGCCTTCGCCTCGTGTGCTGCCGTTCAGTTCATCTGTCAAAATTAAATTTGCGCGGTAAACTTTTGATAAAATCATTTGAGCAATTCTATCGCCGCGTTTAATTATAAAATCATCTTCGCCAAAGTTGAATAATATTACTTTTATTTCGCCCCGGTAATCCGAATCAATTGTGCCCGGAGAATTCAAAACACCGATTCCATTTTTAACAGCCAAGCCGCTTCTTGGTCTAATTTGAATTTCATAGCCGGCTGGAATTTCTACACGCAGATTTGTAGGCACTAAACCAACTTTACCTTTTTCAATTTTTATTTCGGATTCAACGGCTGCGCGCAGATCTAATCCGCTGCTGCCATCGGTTGCGTATTCAGGTAACGGTATATCGGAGAATAAATTTGTAACATGTTGAATTTTAATTTGGATCGGTTCCATATCATTCTTGAATTTTGTGATGGGAAATTAATATAAAAGAAAAATTTATTCTGCTTGCTTTTAAAATAGTTTAAGCAGATTAAAAACTACTTGACACGCAAAAGCATTTTTGCTAAACGGATAATTTCATTTTTTTCAACTACATGCATTACCAAGAGTGAAACAATAAATCCAACCAACAGAACTATTTTGTAAATGAAATTAAGTCCGATCTGATAATACAAGTAATAGTAGAGTAAACAGGTGATGGAAATCAAAGCGAGTATTTTGAAAATTTTTTCGAATTCATATTTAATCGGATAAAATTTTTGAGAGAAGAAATAGAGACATGCAGCCATAACAATATAACTTGCAAGAGTTGCAAGAGCAGCGCCTATTATTCCGAGCAATGGAATTAACAAAATATTAACCACAACATTTACCACAGCTCCCGCGCCGGTTACGTATGGGAAATATTTCGTCTTCTCCTCAATGTAAATCCCAGCTTGAAAATTATAGTAAATTCCATTGAAGAGATAAGCAAGAAGTATAATTGGAACGATTGTTATTCCGCTTAAATATTCTTTCCCGATAATTGATTTACCGGGGAGAAATTGGAAACGCGCAAAGTCTTCCACAAAAAGTGTGAGTAGAATCCAGATTAAACTAGAGACAATCATGAATAAAGTGAGAACTTTTGCAAATAATTCTTTTGCATTTTTTTCTTTAGCATTATTTAAGAAAAAAGGCTGCCACGCAAATTGAAACATAGAAGCAAAAAGCATCATGAAAATACCAAGCTTATAGTTGGCTTGATAAATTCCAAGTGTTGATTCATTCGTCATTGCTAGAACTACCGGACGGTCAACAACTTGCACAATCATCGCAGCCATACTTGCCGGCAAGTACGGCAAACCGAACTTTAAATACTTTGCAAGTAATTCTTTATCA
The DNA here is from genome assembly GCA_021812745.1 of Bacteroidota bacterium. Next base: position 3,642 of record JAKAMS010000052.1, read on the forward strand.
ATTTTTAGGAGCAGCATTTTGAAAATATCCGGCGTCAAAACAAAAAAAGAAAATGCCGAAGCAACAAGATTAGCAATAAAGATCGCTTCAATTCCCATTTTATATTTAAGAACAAGAATAAAGTTGAGCGATATATTTAAAAGAATATTTGTGAGTTTGATGGCAGTAAATTTACCCGCTTTTCGTTCCAAACGCAGATTTGAAAACGGCACAATAGCAAGCGTATCAAAAATCAAAATTAGAATAAGATAGTAGTAAAGTTTTGTCAACTCTGCCGGAATTTCCATTACATGACTAAGCGGGGTTTTCAATAAGTAAAGAATAACCGACAGTGCAATTGAAGTGATAAAAACAAAAAGGTATGCCGTTGAAAATATTTTTTTCTTATCGCTTTTATCATTCAAGGACGCGTATTTCATAAACGCGGCATCCATTCCATAAATAAAAACAATATTTAGAAAGGCGAGATAAGCATATATGTTCGAGTAGATTCCAAAATCGTGTGTGTTGATTACATTTGTATAAAAAGGGACGAGAAAAAATCCAAGAAATCTTCCAATGATAGTACTTATGCCGTATATGGCGGTGTCTTTGGTTAGCTCTTTTATTTTTTCTATCATTTTAACACAAGATCAAACCGAAGTAAAAATTCTCCGGCAAACTTTCAAAAATTATTTGCTAAAATATTTCGTTAGCGCTTCAACATATATTTTAGGTGGACGCACCGCCTTCTTTGTATCTGTCCGAATAAATACGTGCGTGGTAAATCCTTCTGCAATTAATTCATCCGTGCTTTTCCGCTTAACGGAATATTCGATATGAACCTTTGGTGAATGTAACTCTTTAACCGTTGCATGAATCTGCAAAACGTCGTCATATACAGCGGGAATAAAATATTTCAAACCGGCTTCAATCAGCGGCAATTGGTATCCGTTCTTTTCAACCTCTGAATAAGCCAAACCGGCGGCTCGCAATAATTCTGTTCTGCCAACTTCAAAGTATTCTAAATACTTTCCGTTGTAAACGAATTGCATTTTGTCTGTATCGGCGTAACGGACACGAATTTCTGTAGTGTGAGTGAGCATAAAGTAGTCTGAAGTTTATCTGTTAGAGATAGTATGAAAAACACTGTTCACAAAAATCAGAAAAAAAATTAGCTAATATTTGCATTTTGTAACCGGCATCGCTCACTCAATGAATTCACCCATCTTTGCAAATTTTTCTAAACGATTTTGCACCAATTTTTCCGGTTTAATTTTTAATAGCGTTTCAAGTTCTTCTTTGAGTGTTGCCTTGAGTGTGTTTGCCATTTGTGAATGATCTTTGTGCGCTCCGCCCAGAGGCTCCGGAACAATCCGGTCAATTATACCTTGAGCCAGCAAATCTTCTGCAGTAAGTTTCAGTGCCTCTGCTGCAGTTTCTTTATACTCCCAGCTTCTCCACAAAATACTTGAACAAGATTCCGGACTGATTACCGAATACCAAGTATTCTGCAGCATTAAAATTCTGTCACCAACACCAATTCCCAAAGCACCTCCGCTTGCGCCTTCTCCAATTATAGTAACAATTATCGGCACGCGTAAACGGCTCATCTCAAAGAGATTTTTAGCAATTGCTTCGGCTTGTCCGCGCTCTTCAGCTTCAAGACCTGGATAAGCGCCGGGAGTGTCAATTAATGTGATTATAGGAATTTTAAATTTTTCAGCGAGCTTCATTAAACGCAATGCTTTGCGGTAACCTTCGGGATTCGACATTCCAAAGTTTCTATAAACGTTCGATTTTGTGTCGCGTCCTTTCTGATGACCGATTATCATTACTTTTTGATCGTCTATTTTTGCGAAGCCGCCGACAATTGCTTTATCGTCTTTGTAAAACCTATCTCCATGAAGTTCAAGAAAATTTTCGGTGATCATGTAGATATAATCGAGAGTATAAGGTCGTTCAGGATGACGCGCAAGTTGAACGCGCTGCCAACGTGTCAGATTTTCATAAATTTCTTTTTTCAAATCGAGCACCTTTTCTTCGAGAGTTTTTACCTCTTTTGAGATGTCAAGACGTCCTTCATACTTTCGCATCTCTTCAATTTTATTTTCCAGCTCTATGATTGGTTTTTCAAAATCCAGTATATTTTTTGCCATTTTAATTACATCCTAAAAAACATTTTTGAAATCGTTTTCCCCAAAATTTCGAGATCGAGCCAAATATTTTGATTTTTGGCATAAAAGATATCAAGTTTTTTCATTTCTTCTTTATCGGATAGAGATAAATTTTCTATGAACCAAAAACCGGTCAATCCTTTTTTACCTACATACAATTCGCCATGGTAAGACGATTCTTGCGGTCCGACAAAACTTTTTTTAGCTGCAAAAACACTCGGGGTTTCAAGAATGAATTGAGAAAATTTATTTTTTTCCGAGGCGAACTTCGTAAATAAATATATGAAAGGATAGACCAAAAACAAAATTAAGATACTTAAGAGCAGATCAAATGACCGTTTGGAAGCGCGGTGGAGATAAGAAGAAATATTGTATTGTACTTTTAGTAGAGGAATATCATCGAGCATAGTTATAGCGGATTTGCCTACAAGATAATCCGACTCCTTTCCGGCAACCAGGAACTCAACATTCTCGCCATGGCATTCGGCTACAACTGCAAACATTTGATTGAATGAAAGATCGTCAGAAGAAAAAATTACCTTATCAATTTTTTCATCCACTATTATTTTTTTAATGTTATCAACCGCGCCAAGAATTTTGAAATTGCCTATACTCCCGCCGATATTTTTCCTCGTCAATCCTATCAATCCAACAACTTGGTACAGTCTAGTAAAAGTTGATTTTAACTTTGCAGCAAGTTCTTCAGCTTTCTTTTCACTTGCAACAATCAGTGTTCGGGATTTTCTTGTATCGGTTTCCAAGCCCAATTTGAAAATCACCTTTGAAGCAATCCTCCATAACGAAAAAGCCGCTAGCGCAAGTCCGTAAGTTATTAGTACAACTGCACGGCTAAACGCAAACTGCTTAAAAAAGTAAGTAAGAGAGGAAAGAAAGACCAGCCCATATAAAAGCGAAAAGAATGTCCGGAGAATTGAAAATGAATTTTTCTTGTAAGCACCCCCGATTGCAGAAATAAATACCTGAATCAGCGCAGGTACAAAATAAATCCATGGCAAAGCAAAAGCCGGAAATCCGGTCCAGTGCTTATTTGCATAAATTTTTTCCGCAAGAAAAACCGAACCGGAAAAGAATAAGAAATCAATAATGATGGAGATAATAGAAAGCTTAAACACATTTGCAAACGCAATCAATTTGCGGAAGAGAATTGCTAATTGTAAAATTGATTCGACGAGAAAAGAAGAAGAAAAATGTTTGCGCACAAAGAGATGCATTGCGTTATAAAAAACTTTTGTTTCGTCAATGCTGCTGCGCTTTGTGCTTTCTCCTTTGTAATGAATTATCTCTGTTGTATGAACATAATAAACTTTGTAGTTTGATTTTTGCACTCTGTAACAGAGGTCCAAATCTTCTCCGTACATAAAGAACTGTTCATCAAATCCGCCGACTTTTTCAAAAACATCTTTTCGGATCATCAAAAATGCGCCGCTGACCGCATCAACTTCGTATGTTTGATTTTCGTTTAGATAAGTAAGATTATAACGCGCAAAGGCGCGGCTTTTAGGAAAAAGTCTGCTCAATCCAATTATTTTGGTAAAGGAAGTCCATGGACCGGGAAAACTTCTTCGGCATGCAAGCTGAAGTGTGCCGTCTGGATTCAAAACTTTACAGCCAGCAATTCCAACTTGAGGCGTTTTCTCAAAAAATTCAATCATTTTAGAAAAAGTATCTTCGCGAACAATTGTATCTGGATTGATCAATAAAAAATATTTCCCGGACGCTATTTTCATAGCTTGATTGTTTGCCGAACCAAAGCCGACATTATACTTGTTAGCAATCAATTTTACGTTTGGAAATTTTTCGCGAAGTATTTCAACGCTGCCGTCATCGGAAGCGTTATCAACTACAATAATTTCTGTAGAAATATTTTTTGCGGATATACGTATTGAATCGAGAAGATTAAGCAGAAATTCTTTTACGTTATAGTTAACAATTATAATAGAAAGATCAATCATCGCGTCTTTAGTTGAGAGTGCCAAAAATACTTTTGCAACGCAGTTTCCAAACCATAACAATTGCTTCACGAACAATTTTCTTGGACATCTTTGATGTTCCTTGAACTCTGTCTGTAAACGTTATCGGAACTTCAAGCAAGCGGAAACCTTTTTTCCAAGCTTTATAATTCATCTCTATCTGGAATGAATATCCGTTTGAATGGATTGCGTTTAGATCAATTGATTCTAAAACTATTCTACGAAAACATTTGAATCCGCCCGTACCATCTTTTACAGGCATACCGGTAATAATTCTTGTGTAGAGATTCGCAAAATAACTTAAGAGCAGTCTTCTAATAGGCCAATTAATTACACGTACACCGTGAATGTACCTGCTTCCAATTACCAAATCGTATTCTTTAATTTTTTCTAGAAACCGTTGTAGTTCTTTGGGGTCGTGAGAGTAATCTGCGTCCATTTCAATTGCAGCTTCGTAGCCATGAGAAAGCGCATATTTAAAACCGGCAACATAAGCGGTGCCCAAACCCATTTTTCTTTCACGCTTAATAATTTTTACACGCGGTTCTTTTACACCAACCTCTTCAACATATTGCGCAGTGCCATCGGGGGAATTATCATCAACCACCAAGATATCCAAGTCAGGATACATATTTAGTAGATCCAAAAGCAGTTTCTGGATGTTATGAATTTCATTATATGTTGGAATAATTACAATTGCTTTCATATTCTGCTTTCCAATTAATCGTAGTGTCCTTTTCCAAAAAGCACAACAAAGATAGTTCTAAAAAGAATTTTAAAATCCATTCTTAAACTCATATTCTCAATATAAAATAAATCGTAACGAAGTTTTACTTTTACGTCGTCTATTGTTTCGTCATATTTATGTTTTACCTGTGACCAGCCTGTTATTCCCGGTCTGACTTTTAGCCTGCGTTTATATAAAGGAATTTCGTGAGACAGTTTTTCGACGAAGAAAGGGCGTTCCGGTCGAGGGCCAACAAAGCTCATATCTCCTCTTAATATATTTATTGCTTGAGGTATTTCGTCGAGTCTGACTTTACGCATAAATTTTCCTACGCGTGTAATTCTTGGATCGTCTTTTGTAGACCAAACCGGACCGGAATGTTTTTCAGCATCCGCAACCATTGTTCTAAATTTTATAATTTTAAAAACTTTTCCATTCATGCCGGAGCGTTCTTGTTTGTAGAATATGGGACCTTTGCTTTCTAATTTTATTAGGAGTGATGCAACTAATGTTGCAGGAGAGGTAATAATAATAAGCATGAAAGAAAGAATTATGTCCATCAATCTTTTTATTTTTCTCTCCCACTCCGGCATCAGTTCCGGCATAACATCTATTAAAGGAAATGTATATAACTGAGATACTTTTGCCTGTCCGCTGATAATATCATATAAGTCCGGAACGATTTTTATCTCAACATTTTTCCCTTCACATCTTGAAATAACTTCGAGAATAGTTTCTTCTTCATGACGTCCGAGAGAAATAATTACATTTTTTATGAAATATTTATCAATCACAAGTTCAAGGTTGTGAATTGTATCTACCACAGAGATGTTATTATAAGACTTACCTAATTCCGCTTCATCTGCCGCAGCATAAGCAACAACATCTAATCCAAGTTCCCGGAATTTTATGATTGATTTATGAATTTCATTCGACTTGGAATTGAAACCAATAATAAGAGTATTCCTTCTTCCAATTCCTTGAACGAGCAACCGCCTTTGAAGACTGCGTATGAATAATCTTCCGGCACCTACAACAAAAAGAAAAATTCCCCAGTAAAGAAAAATGTAAAAGCGAATTGATGTTGCGACTCCTGTTGTGTAATCATCATAAAGGATAAGAAAGAATAGTATGAATACGCCAACGAATGACGTTTTAAATAAAGTTGAGAGTTCATCAAAGCGGGAAAGTGCAAACCATGTCCGGTACATACCCACAATAGTGAAAATTATGAGCCAATAAAAATAAACCGCTACCATAGAAAGGAGTAAATTAGGCTGCGCTATCAGCTCGAACCACCCAGATTGAACACGAAGATAGAAAAAGAACAGCCACGCTAGGTTCACTGCAATAAAATCTGTAATAAGTATTAAAAATTTCTCTGTTTTTTTATCCATAACACCAGATTATAATTTTTCAAAAACTTTATCTGAAATAAAATCTCCAATTGATAAAGATGCTGTAGCCGCCGGAGACGGGGCGTTACAAACATGAATTACCCGTTTATCTTCAACAATATAAAAATCATCTAATAAACTGCCGTCTTTGATAGAAGCTTGAGCACGGACTCCGGCTCCTCCGGGTATTAAATCATCTTCAACAATTTCCGGAATCAATTTATTCAGCGCCTTTACAAAAGCTCTTTTATTATATGAACGGTAAAACTCTCCCAGCCCCATTTTCCAATGTTTTCTTATCATTTTATGAAAACCGCCCCAGGAAAAAGTTTCAATTGTATCACGTAGATTAAAACTAATTTTGGTATAACCTTCTCTTTTGAATGAAAGGACAGCATTAGGTCCGCATTCAACTTCACCGTCAATCATTCTTGTAAAGTGAACACCAAGAAATGGAAATGCAGGATCTGGAACCGGATAAATTAGCGAGTTCACTAATTTTTTTTTCTCTTCTTTTAATTTGTAATACTCTCCTCGGAACGGAATCAAGCGTAATTGTAAATCCGGGTGTGTAATTTTAGCGATTCTATCTGCAAATAAACCGGCGCAAGTAACTATAACTTTAGACTGATAAGAATTGCCGCTTGCAATAACTTCGCATCCATCATTCTTTACAATAATATTTTCAACTTTGCTGCCGAACTCAATTTTTGCATCAAAATGTTTAATCAGTTCAAGATATTTTTCGGAGACTTCCGTGTAATCAATAATTCCAGTTTGAGGAACAAATACGCCGGCAACACCGTCGGTGTGCGGTTCTATTTCAAGGAGTTCTTTCTTATGAAGTTTTTTTAATCCTTGAAGACCATTTTGTTCTCCGCGTTTAAAAATATTTTCCATTGCGGAAATTTCATTTTCGGAAGTAGCGACAATAACTTTACCGCAAATATTATAACGAATATCATTCTTCCGGCAAAAATTGATAAGCATTTTATAGCCGTTCACACAGTTTTGTGCTTTCAAACTTCCCGGTTTGTAATAAATCCCGGAATGAATTACGCCGCTGTTATTTCCGGTTTGATGCTGTGCAACACTATCTTCTTTTTCAAGAATTAAAAGTTTTAGAAAAGGATTCTTCTCAAGAATTTTGAGAGATGTTGCCAAACCCACAATACCCGCACCCACAACTATAACGTCATAT
>JAKAMS010000053.1 GCA_021812745.1 Bacteroidota bacterium
TTTAGTTTTCCAGAGTAAGTTTGCTGTTCACAGTTGATTTGTAATACAAAGCTGATTTTAAAACAAAAAGGTAGTTGCCAAAAGCGTCATTGTTGTTATTGGCGGCGCTTTAGTTGCAACGCCGTTAGCCAAACACTTAAAGGATTCAAATATGGATGATAAAAAATGTATCGAAATTCTGAATTTAGGAATTACTGAAAAAAGAAATGGCAATTACAAAAGAGCACTGCAATATTATAATGAGGCAAAACAATATAATAAGTTCAACTCAAATATATATTACAATACGGGGAAAGTTCTATGTGGAATAGGTGAGTTTGAAGATGCATTGAAAAATCTATTAACCTATGCTCACTTAACAATCTTAAACAATTCATTTATGAATAATCCTTTGAACTTTATAACAATAAAGGACACTATTGAAAGAATAAGAAAATCTAATCTTAATCTTCCATTGAACTATTCATTCCCAGAGAATTGGTTTGAAAAATTGACGAGTGATGAAAAATATTTAATGTTATTGGCAGATATAAATTTAACTTTTTACACTGGATTCTCATTCTTAGTTGATAAAAAAAATTTCTTAAACTTTTACCAAATAAATGAAAAGCAAATTATAGATCTTCAAAATGGCCTACTTGGTAAATCTAGTAATGTGTTTCTTAAAAACCCAGATTATGAAATAATATTTATCTGCTTCGGCCTAGTATTTTTATTAGAAAACTTAAAATTAGATTTAAAATCATTGGAAGATATAGTAGCATTTTATTTTGGCGATAAATTCTCCAATAAAAATATTGTAAGTCAGAACAAACTAAACTTTGATGACTTTTTAGATCGAAATCCTCCAGATATAGAGCTTGATAATTTTTTCGGACAATTTCAAAAGAACATTAAAAACGATTTATCTATAAAGTCTATCTATATGGGATATAATTTAATTGAAAATATGATGTTTGATAATTTAGATTATTTCAATCCTTTATTTGGTTGCTTGAATATTGGTCATACTTCGACAATGGGTTTTGAAACAGATATGATTAAAGATAATCTCAAAAAAAATAAAAATATTTATCTTTGTTACTTTGCACTACCAATTGATGATGATGACTACCTAATTGAAAATGAAGAAATGTTAGACTGGGAGTTTGAAGAATATCTTAAGGACAAATTGCAAACAGTATTTGTTTCCATTGGTGCAGTAGCTAAAAATGAACATAAAAGATGTAGGACTTTTAAATTTTTATATGATAAACAATAAGTTTTGGCTAACAAGTGCCTCAAGCCGAAAGCGTTTTCGCATTTGGCATTTGAGTAGTCTAAAAGTTTGTAGTTCCGTTTCGGCTTTGTTGTTCAGCATAGTTTGTAAATGAAAATTTGTCCTAATTAAAAAGTTATTTAAAAATGTAAAATTGTTGCGTGGGGCTTCGGCTTAGGCACAACGCCGTTATAAGCTTAGTTTCTTGAGGAATTAATAGTGAACGAAAGAAAACCTATGCACGAATTTGACTTAAACAGAGTAGAATTTTATTCAAAGGAAGATATGGCATCTGGACATCATCTTCAAAAAGGCGAGCATATTTTGCGAGCTGACACAAAGACAAGCTATACTGACATCAACGAAGTATTAGAACTTTACAATCTAAAAAAATACATTGACAATGAATTGTATTTAAAAAGTTGGACGCAAGACGACATCGCAAATTTCAAACAAAAAGCAGTAGAATATGACAAAGTAATTGGAAAATTTATGGCGACCATTGACGACAACAATGTTCTGCCTTTTTATGAAAATACTTTACAAAATTACATCCATTCGTTTTGGGAGCTAGTCAATAATCAAAGTATGTTCAAACGAATTTCTAAACTCAATTTTAGTAATATTCTTACGAATGAACCACACATAATACACGAAATATTAACTCATAAAGGTTTAGTCGGTTACTATGACACAGAAATCAAAAACTTCCTAATGACATATTCACAATCTGCTGAAATATTACTTTCAGTTTATGAGGTTAAAGACGACTTTGGGAAAAGTCAAAAATTCCTTCCCAAGAGCCTAACTGTTGAAGATAAAGAAACTATTCTTTCAAATTATTTAGATTCCAGTGATGTGAACTATAATTACATTGGACTAATTCAAAACGCAAGAAATAGGAATGATTTTAAAGTTTCCGACAAAACTCGCTTAAAAGCAAAACGTTTGCATAAAAGCGAAACTGAAAAATTTTTCGCTGAGAAAAGCGGTATGAAGTATGGTGTTTCGATTAGCTTTCCTGAAAATGTCAGTAAAGTAAAAGACGGGATTATTGACGACAATTTTGTAGTAAATTACTCTTACAGTTTGGATTTCATAAAACAAAACAGTGACCCTTATTCGTTATTTCAGAATTTTAAAATTTTATTCGAATATCTTGACCTACAAAACAGAATCAATCTCGTAAGCAAGAAAAATAATATGAGCGTATTTGAAAGAATTATGGGCGTCCATTCTCAAAATGAATACAGAGGAGGAACTGAATTTAATTTATTGGAGATGACCTCGCATATTCAGATAGTCGGCTATAATAAAGTGCTTAGCAACTTAGGCATCTCATTAGAAAATATTTTACATCGAGTTTTCACTTCATCATTTCAAGAAAAGTATGAGTTTGCAAACAATGCACGCTTTTCAATTCCATCAGCTTCATCATACTTTGAAAAAGTAAGATTGCTAGCCCCTGAGTTTGAGTCCGTATTAAAACAGTTCAAACTCTTTGTTGAGGATGGAAGCATTGATTTTGAGCTTTTACAAATTTCGTCTAATCCAACGGCTATAAAAGATATTCCCAGCTTAAATAAAAGTAAGTATATATACTTCAACGAACACAACAAAGAAATGGTCGGTTGCACAAATTTATTCTTTTCTGACCAAACACTTCTTGCTTATGTTGAACCATTTAAAGAAAAACACTATCACAATTTTTTCGAGTTACTTGCAAATGAGCAAGTAAAACTTAGTAGTTATGAGGAACATCAAAAACCTCAATTAAATTATCTAATTGACAAAGGATTTATAAACATTGACAGCAACGATTTTATTCAAATCACAAATCCAGCGAGAGTAATAATTCTGAAAGATTTATACCTCAATGAAGTTGCTTCTTTCTATCGTTATTCGTTTGAATTACGACAAGAAGCTCAACAGATGGAAGCTGAAAAAATTGTTTTCTTTGATAGCTCATTGTTTTCCAAACCTGAACAAGCGTATTTTAATTATTTCCTAAACAAAAGTGAATTTACTAATGGTGTAGATTTAAGAAATAGTTACTTACACGGAACTCAAGCAACACCAGATGAAATACAAAAACACGAGTATGCCTATTTTACTTACTTAAAACTGTTAATCTTGACATTTTTAAAAATAGAAGACGATTTAATTATTTATAAAGCAGTAAAAAACAGAATATGAATGGGCTGTGAATCAATATGATAGTAGTTCGCTTATAACAAGCCGCTCAACACGGCCAGCGTTTTTCAGTGCGGCAATTGTGTATTTATAAAGTTTGGTTTGCAAAGTTTAGTTTCTCTTTTAGGTAGTTCGTTCTAAGAAATATTTTTATAAATAAAAAATTGTTCGGTTAATTGGCACTGTTCTTCTGGGGCGCCGCTTATCGGCAACGTCGTTATATGCTTAATCTTTCTATAAAACTTATTTTATGAATAAGATTATGAAAATATTGAAGAAGATTAAATTCTTGGAAGAAAGCGACACTCAAACTAAAGTACAAATTGTGTTAGCTGTTCTAACTATTATTACTCTTCTTTCTTATGTTGTTGTGAGCAGTCTCCAAATTCATCAAACTAATAAGGCTTTAGATAAAGCAGATTCTTCAAATTCATATACACGTCGAAGTATTAACCTTTCAGAACAGCAGAATAAATTAGATATGAGAGCTTACCTTGCATATGTAGGAATAGACACTATAGCTTTTAATGTCGGTAAACCATTCAGAGTAGATCTTTTGTTAAAGAACACTGGTAAAACTCTTGCTAACAAAATAAGAGGTACATACTTACAAAAATATCGGCAAGGTCCTCCAAACCAATCTGATAGTGACACGCTTAAAAAGCATCTCAATGGTGATAATTTAGCTTGGCCAAATACTGATATGGTTACAACATTAATTTTCAAATTAGTTCTAACAAAAACTGATTCGATCAAAATCGTTAATGGTTTAGAAGAGCTATATATCATGGGTCTGTTCGAATATGATGATGTCTTCGGTGTAACTCATTACACAAAATATTGTCTCTTCTATGATCCGATAGTAAGAACTTTTAATACTTTTGAAAAATATAATGATGCAAATTAACATAAACGAAGTCGCATATAACCAGCGTCTCAAGCGGAACGCTTCTATGAGTAGGTTCTAATTAAAATATGTTGCTACATAAAAAGGAGAATATTATGAAGGCAATATTTCAATTAATAATCCTAATATTTTTGTCCACTAACGTAATTTCTTATTCACAAAACGACCCATGTAACTGCATTCCGAAAAGAGGGAAAGCACCATACCGTCTTAATGCAAAAACTGAGAAGAATTACGAAAATTATCATACAAAGAAAAAATCAATAACACCCGAAACAATGCGAACATGGGAAGAGAGATATGCTGATAGAACAAAACGGGATATTGATAAAAATGCGGAACGGTTGAAAAAGACACCAGAGGATACAGTCTATACTTTGAATGGTTACATATATAAAATAATTAAAGAGATAGATTGCGATTATCATATTATCCTTGGTGGAGAAAATCCCAGTGATCAAAAAGCAGAAATAGAAGTAACGATTGAAAATTGCGACCTCCAGAAAAAGATAATGCAATACATGAGTAATCATAATTTACATTTTAATAGAGAATTTGGTGAGCCAGTTAAATGTCAAGTAAAAGGATTAGGTTTTTACGACGGTCAGCATGGGGTTAAGAAACTTACTGGAACAGCATGGGAATTACATCCAGTAAAGAGTCTGAAATTTGAGTGAAATAGAGAAACTCAATAATTCGTCTAATGCTATTGGATCTTTAGAAGCTCTTCAGACTTCCTAAGATTCTCTGAACTAGCGTGAGAATAGATTTCTGTTACTGAAATATTACTATGTTCTAACAACCTTTAGATAAAACCAATGTTAATTCCTTTCTGAAACAATCAATTAGAATCAAAGGAGTGAAATTGCATCGTCACGCTGCTTATTAAAAAAGTGAGTATAGATTTGTGTAGTCTTAATATCCTCATGCCCTAGAAGTTCTTGAACAATTTGAAGATGAACACCTTTTTGCACTAACCAACTTGCAAAGGTATGTCGCAAACAATGAAAGTGTAACGTCTGGTTGAGTGTAGTGAGTTTCAGAAACTTCTTGAATCTAATCTGCACTCGTCTCTCTTTCCACTTCTTTACATCACCATATCTATCTGAATGATAAGAGAAAATGAATCCTTGATATGCTACTCTTGATTGAACAATCTCTCTTACTACATCATTCATCTTGATAGATCTGAATTCTACAGTTTTCTCAGAACTGAATATCAGACGATCACCCACAACTTGTGAAGTAACAAGATTAGTTAGTTCGTTAAGTCTCATGCCAGTGTATATTGCTACTGTGAATAAGTCTCTAGTATCTTTATCCGTTACCTTGGAAATAAACTCTTCAAAATCTTTCTTGGAGAATATCAAAGGTGGATTCTTCCTTAATTTAATTTGTCGCAATGTTGAAGTTGGATTTGTTCTGATGTATTTTTGAGAGTGAGCATACTTAAACATAGCTCTCAGGTTGATGGTATGTTTACGAGCGGCAGATTTCTTCTGTAAATTAATGAACGATTCAACATCACTTTTGTCAATAGTCGAGATAACTTTATTATGAATATATCTCCCGAATATTTTTATAGTGGAACGGTAATCCTTCCTTGTAGCATCAGTGTGGACGTGCTTTTTCCAGCCCAAGAATTCATCAGAAAAATTCAACCAGTTCATTATGTTCGACTCCTTGAAAACGTGCCACCAATTTTGGAGCAAGGGCTAAGTCTATGTAATTACAGTAGGGGTCGCGGGTTCAAATCCCGCCGTTCCGACACACGTATTCAGGCACAATTTTATGTGCCTTTTTTATAATTGTTGAAGAATATTTTTATGAATGATAAACCAAGATGTAATTGCGGTGTATTCGGAATTTTTGACGCTAAGGATGCAGCATTAACAACTTACTATGGACTGTTATCTTTGCAGCATCGAGGACAAGAAGCTGCAGGAATAGTTTCCTTGTCATATAATCAAAAAAGTAAACCAATTTTTAATGTTCATAGAAATCTTGGATTAGTCTCGGAAATATTTAATGATGATAAAATATTTGAGAATGTTCTTATCGGTTCTAGCGCTATAGGTCATAACCGTTACTCTACAACCGGTTCTTCCGACTCATCTAAAAATATTCAGCCGTTCACAGTGAATTACCGGATGGGTAATTTGGCTATTGCACACAACGGTAATTTGACAAATGCAAAAGAATTGCGTGAAGAGTTAGTTAATGACGGGGCAATTTTTCAAACAACGAGTGATACTGAAGTAATTTTACATCTGATTGCACGAAGCAAACTTGATAATCAAATAGATCAAATAAAAGAAGCTCTCCAAAAAGTTGAAGGCGCATACAGTATTGTTATCTTGACAAATGACAAATTGATTGGTGCAAGAGATCCGCATGGATTCCGTCCTTTATGTGTTGGAAAGATTAATGGCTCATTAATAGTTACCTCCGAAACTTGCGCTCTTGATATCAATTCTGCTCAATATGTGCGCGATGTAGAACCCGGCGAAATGGTGATAATTGATAACGAAGCAAACAGTTCCGGCATTGTAAAATCTATAAACATTTATCAAAAAACTTTTCCGAAAAAACATTGTGTCTTTGAGTATATCTATTTTTCGAGACCTGATAGCAGAGTCTTCGGCACAAATGTAGATAAGATGAGAAGAAAATTAGGAAAAGTACTTGCCGAAAAACATCCGGCAGTTGATATAGACGGCGATAAAATTATTGTCATAAGTGTTCCGGATAGTTCTAACACTGCGGCGATTGGTTACCAGACTCAATTAGCCAAACAAGGCGTATCTTCAAAACTTGAAATTGGATTGATCCGCAGTCACTATATTGGCCGAACTTTTATTTTGCCGGGTCAACGCGCAAGGGAAATCGGAGTAAAAATTAAATTCAATACTGTGAAAGGTGTTCTTGAGAACAAAACAGTTGTTTTGATTGATGACTCAATTGTAAGAGGAACAACTTCAAAACAGTTGGTTAAATTACTGCGCGAAGCTAATCCTAAATCTATTCATTTGAGAATTTCCTCACCGCCGATTATTAGTCCATGTTATTATGGAATGGATTTTCCGTCCAAAGAGGAATTGATTGCTAATAAATTTAATGTTGATATCGAAGCAATACGCAAATATCTTGATGTGGATACTTTAGAATATCTTACAATAGATGAAATGTTAGAAGCAATGGTAGACCATAAGCCGGATAACTTTTGCACTGCTTGTTTCTCCGGCATTTATCCGGTAGCAATTAACAAACAGATTACAAAAAATGTTTACGAAGACTAATTTGAAACATGAATAAAATTCTAAAAGAAATTTATCTGTTGCCAAATCTGATAAGTTTATTCCGGCTGTTATTATTCATCCCATTTATTTTTCTATTTCAGTTGATGAAAGCCGATGATCATTATAGATACTACATTCTTGCACTAATTTTAATCGCATTTATTTCTGACCTTCTTGATGGATATACTGCGCGTAAGAGAAACCAAATATCAGAACTTGGGAAAATCATTGATCCTTTAGCAGATAAAGTTCTTGTGGCTTTGATTGTTATCAATCTCTTTTTTATGGAAATGATTCCAACGTTCTTTTTCTGGTTAATCATTGTGAGAGATATTTTTATTTTTCTTGGCGGATTATATATAAAGCAAAAGATTGGTAAGGTGCTTCCATCGAACCTTCTTGGAAAAGCTACAGTTTTTTCAATTGGAATCTTTATCATAATCACATTACTAAAATTGAATGAATTGAGTGCTATTTATCAAGGAGTAATGATTATATCTATAACATTATGTTTTGCTTCAGTTATTGGTTATTCATTACGGGCAAAAGAAATATTAAACTGGAAAAAGAATGAAACTATTCTCTAATCTGAAAAAGTTAAAAGAAGGATTAACAAGAACTCGGGAAAATCTAACCACTAAGATTTCAGAAGTTATCACTAGAAAAGTTAAAATAGATGAAAACACTCTAGATGATCTGGAAGAAATATTAATCAATAGTGATTTAGGTAGTAAGTTGACGGAACAATTAATCAGCAATGCTAAATCCGCATTATTTAAAGAGCATGATAGGACACTCGATAAAATAAAAGAGATTTTAAAGAAAGAACTTGTCAAACTGATCCAGCCGCAAGATAAGAAAACCTCTGCAGATTTACTTCCAGACCAAAATAAAGTAAAAATAATTTTAATTATTGGTATTAATGGTTCAGGGAAATCTACAACGATTGGAAAACTGGCTTATAAATATAAAACTGAAGGGAAAAGAGTAATTATCGGTTCAGCAGATACTTTCAGAGCTGCGGCAAATGAACAGTTAAA
This sequence comes from Bacteroidota bacterium, assembly GCA_021812745.1. The sequence goes on from JAKAMS010000053.1 coordinate 8,698, forward strand.
AAGTTGGGCTACAAAAGCAGGTGTTGATTTAATTGAAGATATATCGAAAGATCCTTCGGCAGTTGTTTATGAAACGGTCAAATCTGCTTTGTTAAACAATTATGAAATTGTTTTGATTGATACAGCCGGAAGACTCCACAATAATAAAAATTTGATGTTAGAGCTGAACAAAATAAACGGAGTTATTTCTAATCTGATCCCCGGAGCACCTCACGAATGTCTTTTAGTAGTTGATGGCAATTCAGGACAAAACGCAATAATGCAGTTTGAGGAGTTTAACAAGTATTCTAATCTAACAGGTGTTATCATTACTAAACTAGATGGTACTGCCAAAGGCGGTTCTGTTTTGCAGATAGCATCGGAAAAGAATATTCCAATCCGTTACATCGGTTTAGGTGAGGGAATGGAAGATCTTCAAGAATTTAACGCAGAAGAATTTGTTGATGCAATGTTTTGATTGATTCAATACAAACTTTTACTGATTCGTTCTATAATTCTCAATAGTAATACTATTTTCAGATTCCAAATGATTTGTAAAGACTACTACACCTAAAGAGTATTATGATTTTGCCTTCAAATCTTTCTAAACTTATCAAAAAAAGGAAGATTCATTTCAGAGGTTTCCAAAAAATATCAGATAGTTTTTATCATCGCCTCCATATCTATTCATAAAATCTTACCAAGCATTAAAATTATTAGATAAGCGAGTCTTTATTTTCTTTAGCAGAATATCTATTATTACGTCTGCTTTTTTAAAGATTTCTTACAAATAAGATTTGTTAACCGAAAATTTCTAAAAACCAGCAGATTTTATTTTTGTCAGCTCGATAAGCTTGGTAAAATGAGTTTTTACCAGAGAATATATTTCTTTTTTAATGGCAAGATATTTGTAAAGAAAGTTGTTTATTAAGTTAAAATAGTATCTAATATAAATCTGAGGAACAATATGGAAAGGAAGAAAATAACAATTGATGGCAACGAGGCAGCTGCTCATGTTGCGTATCGTGTGAGTGAGGTAATTGCTATCTATCCAATCACACCATCATCCACAATGGGAGAATTGTCGGACGCATGGTCTGCAAAGAAACTAAAAAATATCTGGGGGACTGTACCAAGTGTAACAGAGATGCAAAGTGAAGGTGGAGCTTCCGGTGCTGTTCATGGCGCACTTCAAACTGGTGCTTTGACTACAACTTTTACAGCTTCACAAGGTTTGTTTTTAATGATTCCTAATATGTACAAAATTGCCGGAGAATTAACACCAGCTGTATTCCATGTCAGTGCTCGTTCTATTGCCGCAGCAGCTCTTTCTATTTTTGGAGATCATAGCGATGTTATGGCAACAAGACAAACCGGTTTTGGTATGATTGCTTCAAACTCTGTTCAAGAAGCCACTGATACTGCTGCAATTGCTCATAGAGCAACACTTGAATCAAGAATTCCTTTTGTTCATTTCTTTGACGGCTTTAGAACTTCAGCAGAAGTAATGAAAATGGAAGAATTGACTGATGATGATATCCGTGCGATGATTGATGACGATAAAGTCAAAGAATTCAAAGACAGAGCATTGAGTCCCGAACATCCATTCATTCGCGGAACAGCGCAAAACCCAGATGTATATTTTCAAGGAAGAGAGACGGTTAATAAATTTTATGATGCATGTCCGGACATTGTTCAGAAAGCAATGGATAAGTTCGCACAAATTACCGGCAGACAGTATCATTTGTTTGATTACTACGGAGCTCCCGATGCCAAACGTGTTGTAATTCTAATTGGTTCTGGTGCAGAAGCTGCGGAAGAAACTGTTGAGTATATGACTCAGAAGATGGAAGAGAAAGTCGGCATCATAAAAGTTAGATTGTACCGTCCATTCTCTGCAAAACATTTGTTAGAAGCTCTTCCTAAAACTGTTGAAAAAATTACTGTGCTAGATAGAACAAAGGAACCCGGTTCATTAGGCGAGCCGTTATATCTAGATGTTGTAACAGCGATTTCAGAAGCTATGAGTTCAAACAACCAGCCATTTGCTAAGATGCCAAAGATTGTTGGCGGACGTTATGGTTTATCTTCAAAAGAATTTACACCGGCAATGGTTAAAGCAGTCTTCGATAACATGAAAAATGCCGAACCGAAGAATCATTTTACGGTTGGAATTAATGATGACGTTACTTTTACAAGTCTTGATTACGATGTTAATTTCATGACTGAAGGTCCGGATGTTGTACGCTGTTTGTTCTACGGACTTGGTGCCGATGGAACTGTTGGAGCAAATAAGAATTCAATTAAAATCATTGGTGAAGAAACAGATAATTACGCCCAAGGTTATTTTGTTTACGATTCTAAAAAATCCGGTTCAACAACAGTTTCTCACTTAAGATTTGGAAAGAAACCAAT
>JAKAMS010000054.1 GCA_021812745.1 Bacteroidota bacterium
AGTTTGTTTTGATGTGCCCGTTTACTCCGAAGAACCGGCAAGTATTAATCGGATGGATTGCCGGTATGTGCGATGCAGAAAATTACGGCAAGTTTGTGGCTTATCAATTCTCTAAAGATAAAATGGTCCTCGGTCCTCAACAGGTAGAATCTAAAATTGATCAGGATAGCTTTCTTTCGGGACAACTGACTTTGTGGGATCAGCATGGTTCTAAAGTAATTAGAGGAAATGTACTTGCAATACCGGTTAACAATACGCTTTTTTATGTAGAACCGATTTATCTTCAAGCCGAAACAGCGGCCTATCCTGAACTTAGAATTGTTGTTGTTATGCACGGAGATAATATGAGCTATGCTAAAACTTTTGATGAAGCTCTGAACGGATTATTTTCTAAATCTCCGGTTCTAAAAAATTTAACGCAGAATGAAAAGACAACTCCAATAACGGTATCTCAACTTCCGGGACAAATCAAAGCGGCAAACGATGCTTTTAATAATTATTTAAAGCTGAATGCCGATAAGAAATTTTCTGAAGCGGCGAAGGAACTTGAAAAATTACAGCAGGCTCTTCAAACTCTTTCAAATCAATCTTCAGAAAAGAAAAAATAATAGTACAATATGATTCTTGTGCGGTCCGGTAAGGACCGCACATATTTTATCTTCTCTGACAAATTTTAGAATGCCCAGTTGACAATTGGAAAGACCGGGAACTGACCGCCTTGTTTGATAATATTTATCAGACCTATTTGTAAACCCTTAGTCATATTTGCAGCGTAATTTACTAATCCAATTTGAACTCCGCTTACAGTTCCGGCATAATTTACAACTCCCCATTGAAGTCCTTCAAATTTTCCTTCTGTTATGTTCACACCATTATCCTGCCAGCCCATGTAATCTGCCTCTACAATTCCAACCAAACCAAATTGAACTCCCTTTGAAACGCCTGAAGTAATGTGATTTACTAATCCCCAATCCAGACCGGAAACCCTTGCGTTCTTTCCGTAAAGCAGACTGAGTCTTAACCCTGTTATAGAAGTATTTTCGTTAAAAATCTGAACCGGGTTAAATAAAGCAAGTTGTATCGGTTTATCCTGTGCAGCAATTTCTTTAGCCGAGAGCATCAATAATAGAAAAATTGAAAGGATGGAAAATAATTTTGTACGTTTCATTTTTACCTCGTGATAGTTTTCAATTTTTAGTGTCTTGTCTTTCGTATAATCTGAAAAATTAATTTCTAGCGATTACTTTTTACCTCCTTTGAATAGAAAATATTTGTAAAAGAATTATCTTTTTACAACAATATTATTCCGCCGTCAAATTCTCTTCTTTTATAGCTTGGAACTTCCATATTTCATTTTATTTTTACAATTTAGTCCATATAAAAACAGTGCTTCATATTGTTATAAGCGTCACAGTCAATGTAAAAATTTGCAATTATTATTAATCTCAAATACGTAATTTGAGCTAGATATTTATTCTCCATATTTTGTATGTGAAAGATAACTTATTCGGTAATCAGAGTTCAATCATTTGCTGAAGAAGTCAATGAGAAAAAAAATAATCAATGGTTCACTCACCGTTTTGCTTGCGCTAACATGTTTTTCTTGTAAACTTGTTGATGGTATTAATACGCCGACTACAAATGGCAACAATAAAACTGTCCGGTATGTAGCAAACATGATCAGTTCATCAACCTATGCAAATCCCGTAATAACATATACAAGCGGCGATGGTGTAATTTCACAAGTACAAGGAATGAATCTCAATATTTCACTTCCATTAAGTGTTGGGTTGACAGCGACATTGACAGCAAGTTGTACCGGAAGTTATAATCCGGCAAGTTTAAATGCCTCGGCATCAATAAATCTAAAAATTTATGTTAACGATTCACTTAAGGTTGTGGCAAACGATTTTCAAACAGATTCGCTTTCAACAGTTGCTGCATCGGCAACTTGCAGTTATAAGATCAAATAATTAATATTTTAATAAGTAACTTAATACACTTCTCTATTTAGAACTTTAGCCGCTTGAAAACATATCCTAGAGTAAAATCTGCGCACAATTATTCATTTTTTCCGATTAAAAGATAGTACTTAAACGCATTCCACCTCTAATTTAATTGTGGAACACATCTGATAATACCAATGCGTTCCAAGGAAGCATTTAACAGAAATCTAAAGAATCCTTTCTCTCATTAGTGCATCCTATGCATATAAAACAGTAATTATATACAAGAAAACATTAGGAACTTATCATGACAGAACATTTAACCAAAGAGACATTCTTAGAGAAAATATTTGATTTCGAAAAGAATACAGAATGGAAGTACGCGGGAAAATTACCGGCTGTTATAGATTTCTGGGCAGAATGGTGCGGACCTTGCCGTATGGTTGGACCGGTAATAGAGGAACTTTCTAAGGAATATGAAGGAAAAGTAAATTTCTATAAGGTAGATACGGATGCCGAACAAGAGTTGTCCGCTGCTTTTGGAATCAGAAGTATTCCCTCTCTTCTTTTTATCCCGGCAGAAGGTCAACCTAAAATGGCTATGGGCGCATTGCCAAAAGCTGAACTTAAAAAAATTATCGAGCAAGAATTAAATGTGCCTAATCCGATAATTTTATAATTATCAGCTGAAAAGAAACGAATTGTATTTAAATCATGCATTTTGAAAAAGAGTCAGCGTGAGGAGAAAATGAGTAAGAAACCATTAGGGAAGAAGAAATATTCACCCACATTTTTTCAGAAAAATAAAAAATTTATTTACACAGGATCAATTGCAGGAATTATAGTACTATTTTTTTTGTTGAGTAACGGCAATTCATTATTAGGAAACGGTTCACTTCCTCAAAATTATGCCGGATCAATCGGCAATAAACCGTTGCCCGCCCCTAATTTTAATCTTATGTCAATTGATGGAAAACAACTCAAACTTTCTGATTATAAAGGGAAAGTTTTGATTGTGGATTTTTGGGCTACTTGGTGTCCCCCGTGCAGGAAAGGTATTCCCGATTTGATTGAGTTAAAGAGAAAGTATGGTTCAAGAGGATTTGAAGTGATCGGAGTTTCAGTTGATACAGATACAAAACAAGACGTTGTTCCTTTCGTCCGGCAAAATTGGATTAATTACCCGATAGTTTACGGCGATACTGATGTTACAGAAAGATACGGCGGAATTAATTCCATTCCATCATCCTTTGTGATTGATAAAAATGGAACTATCGTTGCAAGTTTTCAAGGACTTACCTCAATTTCTATCTACGAAGACTATATCAATAAATTGCTTGCTCAGTAAACAGAAGATATCTTAATTATAGGCGATTCAAAGAATCGCCTATAATTTTATTTAGAAATAAATAGTTTTAGCAAAAACTTAATTATTCTAATACCCTCTTGAAGCAACTTTCTCCAAATCCGCTTTAATCATTATCTTTATCAATTCTTCAAACTTTACTTTGGACTCCCATCCTAATTCTTTTTTTGCTTTGGTGGGATCGCCAATTAACAGATCAACTTCGGTCGGTCTATAATATTTCGGATCTATTTCTATAATAACATCTCCGGTTTTCACTTTACATTGCTCACTTTTTACTTTGCTGCTTATCTCTTTCCCATTAAACGATTCAACAATTCCGAATTCTTTTTCTCCGCTTCCTTTCCATCCGATCTCAATTCCAAGTTCTTTGAATGTCAATTCGCAAAATTCACGGATTGTATGAGTTTCTCCTGTTGCAAGGACGAAATCTTCAGCAGTATCATGCTGTAGAATTCTCCACATCCCTTCGCAATATTCGGGCGCGTAACCCCAATCTCTTTTTGAATCCAAGTTTCCCAAACTCACATTTTTCTGATAGCCCAAAAATATTCTAGCAGCAGCGCGAGTAATTTTACGTGTAACAAAAGTTTCGCCCCGGCGCGGCGATTCATGATTAAATAATATACCGTTACATGCAAATAAATTATATGCCTCTCTATAATTCTTTACTATCCAGTAGCCGTAAAGCTTTGCTACTCCGTATGGAGAGCGGGGGTAAAATGGAGTTGTTTCCGTCTGCGGTATTTCCTGTACTTTACCATATAACTCCGAGGTTGAAGCCTGATAAAATTTTGTCTGCTTTCCTAAACCGACTTCCCTAATAGCATCTAAAAATCTTAATGTACCGAGTGCGTCTACCTGTGCAGTATAATCCGGTATCTCGAACGAAACCTTTACGTGGCTTTGTGCAGCAAGATTATAAATTTCGTCCGGTTCGATATAGTTAAGAAGACGATTCAGATTGCTGGTGTCAACCAGATCTCCGTGGTGAAGAAATAATTTTTTATCCAGTATCTCAGGATTATTGTAGAGATGATCAATTCTTCCTGTGTTAAAAGAACTGCTCCTTCTAATGATGCCGTGAACTTCATACCCTTTCTCAAGCAGGATCTCTGTTAAGTAACTTCCGTCCTGTCCCGTAATGCCGGTGATTAATGCTTTTTTCATAAGTAGCTGTTCTTATTTATAATTATTAACAAACCATTCGTATGTTTTATTTATTCCATCTTCAAGCGAAGTAGAATGTTTCCACCCTAAATTATGCAGGCGAGTTACATCAAGAAGTTTTTTTGGAGTTCCGTCAGGTTTTGAAGAATCATATTTTATTTTACCCTTATAACCGACTGTTTTTTGAATCAGTTCAGCTAGGGTCGAAATAGTCAGGTCTTCTCCAGTACCGATATTTATATGCGTGAGATCATTATCGTATAGATCGCAGGCGTTGATTTTATCTATAAGAAATAATAGTGCGTTGGCAAGATCATCTACGAATAGAAATTCACGGTACGGTTTGCCTGTTCCCCAAATCTCAACTGAATCTGAATTATTCAACTTCGCATCATGAAACTTTCTGATAAGCGCCGGTAGTACATGTGAAGTTTCTAGATTAAAATTATCATAGTAACCGTACAGATTTGTCGGCATGACAGAATAAAAATTGGAACCATACTGTTTATAGTAACTTTCACAAAGTTTAATCCCGGCAATCTTAGCTATCGCGTAGGGTTCGTTTGTGTATTCAAGGTAATTGGAAAGAAGATATTCCTCTCTTAGCGGTTGCGGAGCCATCTTTGGATATATGCACGAACTGCCTAGAAAAATTAATTTTTCAACCCCGTTTTGATATGCCGAATTAATAATATTAGATTCGATCATCAAATTGTCATAAAGGAATTCAGCGCGGTATCTACTATTTGCTAATATCCCTCCGACTTTAGCTGCGGCTAAAATAACATAATCCGGTTTTTCTGTTTGAAAAAGTTCTTCTACTTTCGTTTGATTTTTCAGATCTAGTTCATCAATCGTACGCAAAATAAAATTTTCATGTCCAACACTTTGTAATTGCCTTAGAATTGCGGAGCCAACCATTCCTTTGTGGCCTGCGATGTATATTTTTTTATTCTTATCCATAAGCAAGTATAAATTATAAAGTTAAAAGGAGAAAGTGAAAAGTATAAAAAATAAATTTAAAGGAGAAATTATAAAAAGGATGGAAAAAGTTAAAATCTGATGGCTGAATAAAATTAAGATAAGGTTGCATCATCCTTACATAAAGAATCCGCAATCACAACTCGGATTGTAATTGGAAGATATAAAGGCTAGCAGTTTTTTTTCAAGCAGCTTTCTTCTCTTCCGGCAAACTGTTTAACTTGTTTGCGTAATGAAAACCAAATTCATTCTCAAAACCAACCGGTGCCGACTTCATCAGTATTGCCATAAAAGCAATAAACAAACTAACATAGATTAATAATCCAAATAAAAACATAATATCCCTCTCGATTGTTTTTTCTTCAATAATATCAATTTTCAAGCCAATTAGTTGTTTTTATGATTCACCCAACAAACCATCATAATTATGCATGATAAAGCTTGACTGCCTATTATCGAAAGGAATAACTAAAACTTTAATGCATTGATTTTCCTCTAAAAATGTAACAAATTCATGTAATAATCAGCACTTTAAGCAAAACTCAATTTGGAGTTGGCTCTGTTTCATTTTTTACGATTTATTAGAGTGATTGACAAGAAAGAACAAATTTTTGGTTAATATTGTGCAGGTGGAGGGAAGTGCAATTGATAATTTAGAATTGCGAATTTTTAATTGCAAATTATCCCATTCACGTTTCTCGTTTTACTTTTCACGTCTTCCGTCTTACCTCTCACTCTCTAATACCCCGTCAATTCTACGTAGCCTCTCCCACCAACCTCTTTATCCTTCATAGTTCCTTTAACCGAAACCGATCCTTCCCAATAATTAATTAGTAATTAAAGTTCCTGATCTTTTACTGAGGGTGTTAATGTCAGATTTATATTTCTGCTTGGAATAGAAAATTTCCATCCGGAAGGATAAACGCTGCGTATCTTACTTTGCCAATAACCGGTTACTTCTATTTTAACGTCTTCCGATTTCAATTTTTCACTTTTGCCGTTCTCTAAAATAATTGCGCCTTGATCAAATTTATTATTAGTGCTCTCTTTTCCGTGAAATTGATAAAACATTATTTCGCTGTTATTATTTAATTGAATCGAAAACCAATTCCATCCTAACTCATTTCTTCCCAGCGAAGCATTACTCCACTCACGATCCATCCAGGAAAAACCGGAGACATCAAATTGTTCACCGTTAATTTCTACTCTGCCGTTCGTGGAAATTCTTGTTAATGAATAGTAATGAGAAAAATTATCGGATCCGGGTCCTTTACAACTTATGCCGTTATCACCTTGAAGTACAACCGGTTTAATACTTGAGAGATTTAGATCAACCGAATATTTTTCCGTTGCCGCCTTAATATGAAAGTCAGGCTCAGTATAATTTTTATTTTTGTAACTGCCTTGAACCATCCAATCGCTCAACCAAAATTTTAAAGGGTCCGAAGTAGCACCGGCGAGATTTTCTGTACCGAGTGAAAGTTTTTCTTTATAATAAAATTTATTGTTAGAGAGATCGGTAACCGCAAAATGTGCCATATACCTTTGATCACTTTCAAATTTTATGTCAGTTTTACTCCAGGCAAGCGCGTTTCTGAAAATTGTAAATTCGTACCCGAACCTTCTTCCCTTTTTATCGGTAAGATTTCCGGAGAAATACCACCATTCGTTACGGAAATTATTATGCGAACCATAATCCCTTGGAAAATAAATGTCACTATCCCCGTACTTCTCATCAATAGGTATTAGATTGCTAACCGTATTATTCTTGCCCGGTGAGATATAAGAATTATCGGATGAATTAGGAGAGAAATTCAGGAGAATAAAAATCAATGCTGCGACAACAACAGCAGCAATTATTAAATTTTTTTTCTTCAATTTAGTTTTAGAGAGATTTGGAAAATTTTGAAATGTCACTTATGCTAATAGTAGGCAAGTCGATGGGGCACTGTCCGATTGAGCGCAGACTGCTCTTGCTCTATATCGTAAAATAATAACTGATACCGCCGGAGAAATGTTTATATCCAATAAATCCTCCGAGGAGGGAGAGATGGTCAAAATATTTGATACGGAGACCGCAGTTAGCTCTCTTGCCGTCATATTCGGTCATCAATTCAAAATGATTCAAGAGGTGTAGTGATAATCCTCCGAACAAACCGACAAAATTGTGATTTGCTGCTTTCATAAAATCTGAACCATAACCAACTGTTAGTGCAATATTTGAGAGAAACGAATCTAAATTAAAATTCTTAGTCGCAACTAAATAACATGCATTGTTGTGAACCGCGGCTTCACCTCCGAATACTGTCATTAAATCGTGTACCCCAATTGAAATTGCAGGAAGAATATCAGATTCTTCGAATACCCTGATCTTGATACTAGGTGTTCTATCACCAATAGCTTCATTGTTTCTCGGGGGTAATCCATTTAACCTTGTAATTCTAAGACTGGCTTCTATAAAAGGTAAAAAATGGAAAGTAATAAAATAATTTTTTGCACTATATTTAAAATCACCAAACGAAACCAAACTTTTATCTAAATAATTGAATCCAATTGATATTTGCGCGTCCTGATGAATTTCCGCAGACGGTATAAAGAAGAGTCCTTCCATACCTTCCAAGGTCTGTGCATAAGTAATCGTTTGTAGGAAGATGACTAATATGAAAAAAAGTTTCTTCACTATTTTACAGCTCTCAAGATTTTTGCAGGAACACCGGCAGCGATTTTATTCGCCGGGATATTTTTAGTTACTACAGAACCGGCACCGATAATTGAGTTTTCTCCAATAGTAATTCCGCATAGAATTGTTGCAGAAGATCCAATCGAAACACCTTTGCCAACCCAGGTTTCTTCAAGTTTCCAATCTTCTTCAGTTTGCATTGATCCGTCAGGATTTGTTGATCTCGGGTACTTATCATTAATGAATGTAACATTATGCCCAATAAAGCAATTATCATCTACATGTACCCCTTCACAGATAAAAGTATGTGTAGATATTTTACAATTTTTTCCAATAAAGGCGTTTTTTTGAATTTCCACAAATGTACCGACTTTACTGCCATCACCAATTTCACACCCGTAAAGATTTACAAAATCGAAAATTTTTACATTCTTCCCTAGTTTAACATTATTAATATTTTTCTTTTCCATTTGATTTTCCCCTGTGTTTTTAAACTGAAAAACTCACTGTTAAATTTCTTCTCTTCACTTTGTAAAAATATTTCATTGCCGCTCGTCTCTGACAATTTACTCAGTTTATTTCAATCAATTCACCTTTGTTTTTAATTGATTTTTCTGCCGCCTCTAATATTTCTACGACATACTGACCATCCTTCAATGAAGTCAACGGGGTGCGATTTTGTTCTATTGAAGAAATAAATTCCTTTGCAGCTTCACCCAGGGCTTCTTTAAGATTTATATTAGGTGAAGACATATCACCCGATCGATATTCAATTTGAAGCGGATTATAAATGCCAAATTCTTCTTTTTTCTCAATAACATTTACCCCTTTATCGTAAATTTTAATTTTCTCATCCGTCTTCATGTCGTCATATAGTAACATTTTTTTTGTTCCACCGAGAATAATTCTCCTTATTTTCACAGGGGAAGTCCAGTTTGAAGTAAAATGCGCAATAGTATTATTTTCCAAATATAAAGTGAGATAAGCGATATTCTCTTTACTATTAAATTTTGCAAGACCATGAGCAGATAATGAAATAACTTTTTTATTTAATAAATAATATAATATGGAAAGGTCATGTGGTGCTAAATCCCATAGAACATTTATATCTTTTTGGAATAATCCCAGATTTGCTCTAACCGAATCAAAATAATAAACATCACCCAACTCATTATTGTCAATTATCTCTTTCATTTTTTGAACGGCACCGGTATAAATGAATGTATGATCTACCATAACAATTTTATTATATTTTTTGGAAAGCTCAATTAGCGATGACACTTCTGCAACACAGCTAGTTACAGGTTTTTCTATCCAAACATGTTTATTATTAATTATAGCTTTTTGGGCAAGTTCGTAATGAGTATTAACAGGTGTAGCAATTACAACTGCATCAATATTTTTATCATTAAAAATTTTATTAGGGTCGTTCTCAAATTTTATATTAGGGAAGATTTGTTTTAGTTGAGTTAATCGGCTTGCTGAAATATCACAAGCGATTATAGAATTCACCTCACGTTGGACAAGGAAATTTCTCACCAAATTAGGTCCCCAATAGCCTATACCAATAATTGCAATATTCATATTCTGATCCCTCAACTATTAAAAAAATTTGTTATCGTAGTACCAATATATTCAATCTGCTCATCATTTAATTCTGGATACATCGGAAGAGACAACCCATGTTTAGCTAATTTTTCTGTAACTGGAAAATCACCTTTCTTATACCCGAGATGCTTAAAACATGGTTGAAGGTGTAATGGAATCGGATAATGTAATCCGGTCGAAATTCCGTTCTCACCTAAAAATTTTTGCAATTCATCTCTTTCCTGACTTCTTGCATCTTGCTTCTTACCTTTTACTCGAATAACAAACAGATGATACACATGCCTAGCGTAACCCATCTCTTTTGGAAGAATAATTTGCTCCAGATCATTCAGCAACTCTTTATATTTTGACGCTACTCGCCTTCTTCCATTAGTCCAATCTTCCAAATGTTTTAATTTAACACCAAGCACTGCTCCTTGAATCCCTTCCATCCGATAATTATGTCCGTACGTTTCATGATAATATTTTTTATCCATACCATGGTCCCGGATCATCTTAAATTTCTTTGCAAGATTTTCATTATCAGTCATTACGGCACCCCCTTCTCCGTAAGCTCCAAGATTTTTCCCTGGATAAAAGCTAAAAGAGGATGCATAGCTTAAGCTGCCTATTTTACTATTCTTATACCCACTGATATGAGCTTGAGCGCAATCCTCTACTAAATAAATCGTCTGATTAGTTTCACTATGTACAAAAATTCCTTTTTGTTTTTCTTTGTACTTTAGACTTTCCACTATTTCCTTGATTCCGTCCATATCCGCTGCTTGTCCGTATAAATGTACCGCTACAATTGCTTTTGTTCTGGGAGTAATAGCCATTTCAATTTTGGTCGGATCAATATTATAACTCTCCGGATGGCAGTCAACAAACACCGGAGTTGCACCGCATAATGTTGCTCCCCATGCTGTGGCAATAAATGTATTTGCCGGAATTATTACTTCGTCTCCCGGTCCGATTCCCAATGCCCATAATACCATATGGTTTCCGTCTGTACCCGAACTAACACCATAACAATACTTTGCATTATGTGCTTCAGCAAAAGCTTTTTCAAACGCTGCTACTGGTTTTCCTAATACGTACGCGGTGTTGTCGAGTACATCATTAATAGCTGGTACTACTTCGTCTTTAATCGAGCTGTATTGTGCTTTTAAATCTAAAAATGGAATGTTCATATTTCCCCTTATTTTTTAGTAAATGAAGCTCCCCGACGCAAGCGTCGGGGTATCTAAACTGCAAACAAATCTAATTGTGTTCTATATATTTGTTTATAGTCATTGCCTTGTTTCTGAACATATTCTTTAATTACTTTTTCATTCC
>JAKAMS010000500.1 GCA_021812745.1 Bacteroidota bacterium
GACCGCGGTTTGTGCGGCGGCTTTAACATGAATGTGATTCGTAAAGCAGAAGAATTGGCTAAAGATGAGTTTGCGAATTACGATCATGATGGAAATTTAGTTTTGTATTGTATCGGTAAAAAAGGTAATGATTACTTCACAAAAAGACCTTACAATGTAGTTGGTTCCTACCCTGGAATTTTTTCTCATCTAAAGTTTGAGTTTGCATCCGGATTGATTAAAGAACTCACCGCCAAATATATCTCCGGTGAGATTGACAAAGTTTTGGTTGTGTATAACGAATTTAAATCTGTCATTCAGCAGAAAACAACCATTGAGCAATTGTTCCCGATAAAACCATTTGAAGCAAAGAACGACGAAACGGTTCAAGATGTTAATTACATTTATGAACCGGACAAAGCAAGAATCATCGGCGCACTTTTGCCTAAACATTTGAATGCTCAAATGTGGACTACCTTGCTTGATTCTTATGCTGCAGAATTGGGAGCTAGAATGACCGCGATGGATATGGCAACAGAAAATGCAAAAGAGTTGATTCGTTCGTTGAATTTAACTTATAATAAAGTTCGCCAGGCATCCATAACCAAAGAGATCTTAGAAATCGTGTCCGGAGCGAATGCCCTTAAAGAGTCCTAAAAAATTGTTTACGTTTGAAATGAATATTGTTTTTATTATCTTTCATTAGGGTTGGTGCAGGATGCTCGATGATTTGACTGAAAAACTTGAACGGGCGTTAAAAAAAATAACCGGTCAAGGTAAATTAACAGAATCAAATATTTCGGATACACTTAGAGATATCCGGCGTGTTCTTTTAGATGCTGACGTTAATTACAAAGTCGCTAAAAAATTTATTGACGATGTTAAAGATAAAGCGCTTGGTACAGAAGTCCTAAATTCAGTTACGCCGGGACAACTCATAACAAAAATAATGTATGATGAGTTGACTAAGCTTTTAGGCGGCAGTGGTTCTGAACTTAGCTTGAATCCATCTGGTATTACTGTAATTATGCTTATTGGACTGCAAGGATGTGGCAAGACTACATTCAGTGCCAAACTTGCAAAGTCATTAAAAAATAAAAAAAGAAATGTTCTTTTAGTTGCTGCGGATGTTTACAGGCCTGCAGCTATTAAACAATTGCAAATTTTGGGAAGTCAAATTGACGTTCCTGTTTTTACAATTGACGATAGCAAAGAGCCTGTAAAGATAGCTTCCGAGTCATTGATTTACGCGAAAGAAAATGGCCTTAATACCGTAATCATTGATACGGCGGGACGTTTACATGTTGATGATGATATGATGAATGAAGCCGCACAAATTAAAGCCAAGGTTAATCCGACCGAAACTTTATTTGTTGTGGATTCAATGACTGGACAGGATGCAGTTAATTCAGCAAAAGCTTTTCATGAAAAAGTTGAATTTGACGGAGTTGTTCTTACAAAACTTGACGGAGATTCACGCGGAGGTTGTGTTCTCTCAATTCGTGCTGTAGTTGACCGCCCGGTGAAATTTGTAAGTCTGGGTGAGAAACTGGATTCGATAGAATCTTTCTATCCCGATAGAATGGCTTCTAGGATTCTTGGTAAAGGAGATGTAATTTCTCTTGTAGAAAAAGCTCAAGCTCAGTTTGATGAGAAAGAAGCCGAAGATCTTGAAAAGAAATTCAAAGAGAACAAATTCGACTTTGATGATTTCTTGAAACAGATCAAGATGATCAAAAAAATGGGATCATTGAAAAGTCTTCTTGGAATGGTACCGGGCATTAGTTCGGCAGTAAAGAATGCGGATGTTGATGAAAAGCAGCTTGTTGTGGTTGAATCAATTATTCAATCCATGACAAAGAAAGAAAGAACGAATCCGAAAATTTTGAATGGAAGCAGAAGAAAAAGAATTGCAAGAGGAAGCGGAAACACGGTTCAAGATGTAAATAGATTGATTAAGCAATTTGAACAAATGCAGCAGATGATGAAAATGATGAATAAGAACAGCGGAAAATTTTCATTACCAAAAAATATAAGATATAATTAGTTAATAAAATCAATAAGGAGTAACAAATTGGCAGTTAAGTTAAGACTGAGAAGAATGGGAAAGAAAAAACAGCCGATCTATAAAGTGGTTGCGGCTGATGCACGTTCACCAAGAGATGGTAAATTTATAGAAGCTATTGGTCTATATAATCCCAAGACTGATCCGGCTACTGTAGAAATTAAAGAAGCCCGGGCAATTTATTGGCTCGGTGTTGGCGCTCAACCTACAGACACCGTAAAAAATCTTTTATCTCATCAAGGTATAACTCTAAAAAGAGAATTGATGAAACAAGGTTTAAGCGAAGAACAGATTACATTGAAAATGGATGAATGGAAAAAGCTAAACGAAGCAAATTTAGCTGCAGCATCTAAGAAGAAAGCAGAAAAAGCTAAAACAAAAAAAGCATCAGCTGAAAAGCAAGATAAAACTGATAGCGAAGCGGGAGCATAGAGTACTGCTTCCGAGATAGACTAATTCCTTACGGAATGGCTTGCACTAATTACGTACTCTGACGATCACTT
>JAKAMS010000055.1 GCA_021812745.1 Bacteroidota bacterium
GAAATTAACGCAGCAGATTCACCGGAAGATATTTTTTCAAATAGCTCGCGCGATGTTTCTTCCTGATTATGTTCGTTAAGTGAAAGAAGTTCCTTTTCAATTTTGAAATGTGATAAAAGCCGTCTTGTTTCTTTGAATTCTTCGCAGATAATAAAATCAACTGACTTAAGAGTGTTTAAAGCACGGAGTGTAATGTCTTCGTAATTTCCGATTGGTGTAGAAACGATGTAGAGTTTTGATGCCATATTTTCTTAATGAAAAAGCGCAGTGTTTAACTGCGCCTTTTTTATTAATTACTAAAAAGGCTCCTGAAGCTGATCCAACAGTTTATCCAACTCAACAATCTTTTTCTGTCCTGACTTTCTATTTTTTAATTCAACTTTTCCATCTTTCAAATTCTTTTCACCAACAATAACCTGAACCGGCATACCAAGCAGATCAGCATCATTGAATTTGAATCCTGCGCTCGCATCCATACGGTCGTCAAAAAGTACCTCATAACCGTCAGCTATTAGATCAATGTAAATCCGCTCGCAAGTTTCAGAGACGAAAGCGTTTTTCATATTCAATCCGATTAAATGTATGTCGAATGGATTAAGCGGTTCTTTCCAAACAATTCCTTTATCGTCGAAATTTTGTTCTATAAAACATGCGAACACGCGGTCAACTCCAATTCCGTAGCTTCCCATAACAATCGGTTTTTCTTTTCCATTCTCATCCAGGAAATTAACGCCGAGTGCTTCGGAATATTTTGTTCCAAGCTTAAAAATATGTCCTAGTTCAATTGCTTTGAAAACTTCAAGAGTTGAACCGCAGCGGATACACTTTTCGCCGCTTTCGGTAGTGCGCAAATCAAAATATTCAATTTTAGGTGCGTCGCGTTTTAAATCTAAACCGCCAATGTGATAATCATTTTTGTTCGCACCGCTGTAAAGATTGTTTCCGCCTTTGAGGAGATTATCGGCAATAGTCCTATGTGGAAAATTAATCGGTCCGATTGAACCGGCATCGGCGCCGGTAATTTCTTTTAATTCATCCGGATGAGCGGGGCGAACTACGCCTCCGAGAACGGAAGTAAGTTTTGTCTCGTTCACTTCATCGTTGCCTAGCATTAATACTAATACAGGCTGACCGTCATGAATATAGATTCTCGATTTTGCAGTCTCATGTTCATCAATTTTTAGGAATGCGCAGAGTTCATCAATTGATTTTACATTCGGTGTGGAAATTTCGTAAACAGTTTTACTTTCCTCATGATGTTTTGCGATAACCGCTACCGATTCAGCAACTTCAGCATTAGCAGCATATCCGCATTTTTCGCAATATGCAACTGTATCTTCTCCGGCAGAACTCTTAACCATAAATTCTTCTGATTTGCTTCCGCCCATAGCACCGCTTGAAGCGCCAACGATAAAATATTTTATTCCACATCTGTCAAATATTGAACGGTATGCTTTATCATGAAGAGCGTAACCAACATCCAATCCGGCAGTGTCTTTATCAAGAGTGTAAGCGTCTTTCATTATAAATTGTCTTCCGCGTATTACGCCGCTGCGCGGACGGGGTTCATTTCTAAACTTGGTTTGAATCTGATACCAAATTTGAGGCATATCTTTATATGAAACGATGGAACCTTTTGCATGAAAAGCTACAATTTCTTCATGTGTAGGAGCTAAAACGTATTCCCGGTTTTTTATTTGAAAAAGAATATCACCGAATGCTTCAACGCGTCCGGTTTGTTCCCAAATCTCTTTCGGGTTTAAACCCGGAAAATGAAATTCCTGTCCGCCTATTGCGTTCATCTCTTCACGGATGATATCCATAATTTTTCTAAGCACTTTATATCCAAGCGGAAGCCATGTATAAATTCCCGCCGAAACTTGTCTGACTAATCCTGAACGGATCATTAGAATATGGCTTGGAATTACTGCGTCATTTGGCACTTCTTTTAATGTCGGTATAAATGATTTACTTAATCTCATGAGAATATTTTTTTGTTATTAAATGTTTGACAAAGATAAGAAATGAGGGTGGCAATTAAAAATAACGAGAAGAAGCAATATCAATTTCAGACAAATCTTTTTCTCCTTATCTTTGATTATAAAATGAGAACGGACAAGGAATGACCTATGACTGATTTCGATCCGGTAATTGAAGACCAAATCTATAATCCAGATTCTCCCGCCTCTACAATGCCTGTTGTTTTTGAAAGTTACGGATCTAAACTTCTGGGAACGTTGTTTCTCTCAGCAGGTTCAGGACTGCATCCGGTAATTATACTTTTACATGGCTTCCCCGGTTATGAAGTAAGTTATGATCTTGCTCATGTTTTCCGGAGGCAGGGTTTTAATGTTCTAGTGTTTCATTACAGAGGATGTTTGGGAAGCGGAGGAGAGTATCTTTGGAAAAATTTAGTTGAGGATGTTACAAGCGCAATAAATTTTACTAAGAGTGAATATGCAAAAGATAAATTTCACAATGATCCGGATAAAATAATTTTAATGGGGCACAGCATGGGCGGATTCGCCGCGCTTTTCAATGCAATAAATTTTGAAGAGATAAAATATGCCGCGTCGCTTGCAGGTTTCAATGCCGGCTTCTTTGGCGGATTGATTGAATCGAACAAACCGGTTTATGAATTCAGCGCGCAGCATTTGCAGCCCTCAATGGATTTTGTAAAATGCAGTTCCGCCGAAACTCTTCTCAATGAATTGATCACTTACAAAAACGAATGGAATCTTTTAAGTCATATTGGAAAATTATCGGATAAAAATTTACTGATCGTCGGCGCAAAAAATGATTCAACTACACCGATGGAAATTCATCATCAGCCGTTAGTCAATTCTTTGAAAATGAATAACGCAAAAAATGTTAAAGAGTTTATCTTGGAAACCGGACATTCATTTGCAGATAAACGGATTACTCTGGCAAGAATAATCTCAGAATGGTTGAAAGAGATAAAATTTTAAAAAAAGAATAAGAGCATAAACATGATCGTGAAAAAAAAATCTGGCGATATGCCTGCGGAAGAATTTAGGAAGTATGGTTATGAATTAATTGATTGGGTTGCCAACTATCTAGAAAACGTCGCTTCATTTCCTGTCTTCCCAAACATCAAACCTGGCGATGTTAAAGCGCACTTGCCGCTCAGCGCACCTAAAACCGGTGAAGAGTTAAATGCAATTATTGCCGATGTTGATAAAATAATTATACCCGGAACAACTCATTGGCAGCATCCGAACTTTATGGCATATTTTAATTCTACAGCCAGCGGACCCGGAATACTGGCTGAACTACTGAGTGCGGCATTTAACGTTAATGCAATGGTTTGGAAATCCGCGCCGGCTTCAACTGAACTTGAAGAAACTGTTTTGAATTGGTTTAGAGAATTAATGAATCTGCCCAAAGAGTTTCGGGGAATAATTTATGATACTGCGTCGGTAAGTTCTATGCATGCGATCGCTTCTGCCCGTGAATCGGTTGAATATGATATCCGAAAAAAAGGAATGAGCGGCGCTCCTAAATTAAAATTGTATTGTTCGGAACATGCGCATTCATCAATAGAGAAAGGCGCGCTAACGCTTGGAATTGGACTGGAAGGAATTAGGAAAATTCCGGTTGATACTGAATTTAGAATGATTCCTTCTGAACTTGAAAATGCAATTAAAGAAGACCGGACGAATGGTTTCTTGCCTTTTTGTGCCGTTGCAACTATTGGAACAACATCAACGACAAGCGTTGATCCGGTTGATGAGATTGCATCAATCTGCGAGCGGGAAAAAATTTGGCTTCATGTTGACGGCGCTCATGCAGGTGTTACTGCAATGTTGCCCGAAATGAAAAATCATTTCAAGGGTCTTGAACGCGCCGATTCTTTTGTTGTAAATCCTCACAAATGGTTATTTGTTCCGGTTGATCTTAGCATTTTGTTTACCCGCAAACCGGAAGTTCTTAAGCAGGCATTTTCACTTGTTGCCGAATATTTAAAGACAGCAGAAGATTCTGTTGTGGAAAATTATATGGATTATGGAATTCAGCTTGGCAGAAGATTCCGCTCTCTAAAACTTTGGTTTGTTCTACGGTATTTTGGTGTGGAAGGTTTACAATCAAGATTGCGCGAGCATATTCGTCTTGGACAACTTTTTGCAAAATGGATTGATGAAGACCAAAATTTTGAACGTTTAGCGCCCACACCGTTCAGCACAATTTGCTTCAGAGCAAAACCAAAAAATGAAAATGACGAAAATAAATTGAATGTGTTAAATGAAGAGCTGTTAAACACGGTCAATTCAACCGGAAAAATTTTTCTTACACACACAAAATTAAATGGAAAGTTTACGGTTCGCATGGTAATATCGGGATTGAGAACAGAAGAAAATCATGTTGAACTTGCTTGGAAAGTTATTCGAGAAGAGTTCAATAAAATTTTATCAAGAGGAAAAATCTGATGGATAGAATTTTTCAATTCAGCTTGCTTGCGTTTACTTCGCTTTTTACAATGGTAACGCCGTTCGGAGTAATTCCGTTATTCAGCACACTAACTTCTAATATGTCATCAAGAGAGGTGAGAAAAATTGCCTTTAAGGGAGTTGCTACAGCGTTTACCATTGTAGTGTTATTCGCTTTAGCCGGAAATTTTATATTTGATTTTTTCCACATCTCGATTAACGGATTGAAAATTGTCGGCGGCGTACTTTTCTTTATGTCCGGATACGATATGCTGAACGCAAAAATAAAACGCGCAAAGGAAGAAGAAGAGAACCATACTGAATTCATGAACGATTTTGCAATTACACCGCTCGGTATCCCAATCATTTGCGGACCCGGAACCATAACAGTAACAATTGTGCTTTTCAATGACGCCAGAAATCTTTCGGAAAAAGCTATTCTATTTTCCGTTGTGATTATAGTTCTGCTGATTACATATTTAATGCTGATAAGCAGCAGAAAAATTCTTTCTGTGCTCGGAGATAGCGGCAATAAAGTTCTGATGAGAATTATGGGATTAATAGTTATGATGATTGCGGTAGAATTAATGTTTGGCGGATTAACTCCTTTGGTAAGAGAAATGTTTCTTGTTAAATGATAAATGATATTTATTTATAATCTCATTCATGAATACAAGATTAAGAGCATAAACGAGATCAAGAATAGATAAGTTCTAGAATAAACCTTCTACAGAAAGATATCTTTCACCTGTATCATAGTTGAATGTAAGAATTTTTTTTCCGCCTTCGGTTCCGTTAATTTTTTTTGATACCGCCGCCAGTGATGCGCCGGATGAAATTCCCACAAACAAAGCTTCTTCTTTTGCCGCTCTCTGTGTAAACTCGTACGCTTCTTCTTTCGTAATAGTTATTACTTCATCTATCAATGATGTATCAAGAATCTTTGGAATGAATCCCGCGCCAAGCCCTTGTAAAGGGTGAGGTCCCGGTTGTCCTCCCGAAAGAACAGGAGATGCAGAAGGTTCTACGGCAACCACTTTTAATTTTGGAAATTTTGCTTTAAGAATTTTTGATACACCCGTAATATGTCCTCCTGTTCCAACACCGGTTATTAAATAGTCAAATCCTTCCGGGAAATCATTTAAAATTTCATGTGCGGTAGTTCGTATATGAACTTCAACATTGGCTTGATTCTCAAACTGCTGGGGAATCCAAACTTTTGGATTTTTTGCAGCGTACTCATTTGCCTTGGCAATTGCGCCCTTCATGCCGAGCTCGCGCGGAGTCAATTCTAGCTTTGCACCGTATGCAGCCAATATTTTCCTTCTTTCGATAGACATTGATTCCGGCATAACAAGAATTAATTCATATTTCTTAACTGCAGCTACCATTGCCAGACCTATTCCTGTATTGCCGGATGTTGGTTCAACAATTACGCTATCCGGTTTGAGAATTCCTTTCTTCTCGGCGTCTTCAATCATAGCAAGAGCAATTCTATCTTTAATACTTCCGCCGGGATTTGCTTTTTCGAGTTTCATCCAGACTTCATTTTTATTTCCGAAAATGTTGTTGATCCTGATATGCGGCGTATTGCCGATTGTCTCTAGTATGTTCAACGCTCTCATTTTGTTTTGCCTTTAGATTATGAATTCAATGGTGTCTTCGAAATTTTGATTGCTTCTAACGCGGACTTCACTTTTGTTGTAAACAATAGAATTTGCAGGAATGCTTTGAGTTATCCATGCATTTCCGCCAATGATGCTTTTTTCTCCAATCACAGTATTTCCGCCAAGAATTACAGCCTGAGAATAAATAATTACATCATCGTTAATCGTTGGATGCCGTTTTGTTTGAGAAAGAGATTTATCAACGCTTAATGCGCCAAGTGTAACGCCTTGATATATCTTAACGTTTTTGCCAATCTCTGTTGTCTCGCCTATAACTATTCCGGTTCCGTGATCAATGAAAAACGGAGAACCGATTTTAGCGCCGGGGTGAATATCTATTCCCGTCTTTTCGTGCGCGTGCTCGGTTAGTATTCTTGGAATGATTGGTAAGTTGAGTTTATATAGTTCGTGAGCAATTCTATAGATGCAGATAGCCATAAACCCCGGGTAGGCAAGTATTACTTCATCCACACTTTCTGCCGCGGGATCACCTTGATAAATAGCTTCCGCATCCGCCCATAGTTTATCATGAATCACCGGTATTTGAAGAGTAAATTTTTTGGCAATCAAAGTTGCGTCTTCAGAGAAATGTGAGTTAAGATTTTTTAGAAGACTTATCAAATTTCTCTCTAAAAGTTGAAGCTTTGCCAGAACATCTTCCTGCGAATAATAGATTTTGTTGGAAAAGTGCGGGAATAGGAAATCTATAAGTTCCTTTAAATAATCTATTGCTTCTGTCTTCAGCGACAAAGTGCATGAATGCGTTTGTCGTTTGTCAAGCAACGTAGCGGCAAAATCTAAAAATGAAGTGGTTTTACTTTGTTCTTGTTTCATAATAATTCTATCAGTTTGTTAAGAAATAAATTCGAATGAAAAACAATAAAGAGATTAGCAACAACAACAAGTCTTGGAAAGTCCGCAGAAAGTTGTAGAAGTGATAGAGACGTTGTGCCCGGTCTCTTGTTTTGTAGAATTATTTTTATGAAAATTAATCATAGTTTATATAAATCTAATCGCTTATTATGAAAACAAATAATTAAAGATAAAGTTCCAATTATCAATGTGTTCAACCGGATTACTTAACCACAGAAAGAAATAATATTCAGACCAAAATAAAAAAGCGGCAGAAATGCCGCCTTTCGTGTTGCAAAAATAATAGCTCTATTATTTTACAACCCTGACT
Source organism: Bacteroidota bacterium (assembly GCA_021812745.1). Next base: position 7,299 of record JAKAMS010000055.1, read on the forward strand.
TCTTGAGTTTGAAGTCCTTTGGGTCCATCACCTACTGTGAATTCAACCTGTTGACCTTTTTCAAGTGAGCGGTATCCTTCCGATTGAATGGAAGAAAAATGTACAAAAACATCTCCGCCTTGACTGCGCTCAATAAAACCGTAACCTTTTGTGGAGTTAAACCACTTTACGGTTCCATTTTCACGTTCTGCCATTAATACAACTCCTTAAAAATAAATTTTGTTTTTTCTCCCGGTACAAGAATTTCTAAAAAAACATGTACCATGTAGCAAATAAATTAGGAATTAATTATAAAAAACAAAAGAATATTTTTATTACTGTAACTAGCTGTTTTTAATCATCATCATAATTTGGTTTGCTTCTTTCTGATTATACTCGAAAGCTATCTTTTTGTAATTGACCAAATCAATAATGGTTCCTATTAAACAAAATCCGCAAGTGAAGAAATATAGAATACCTAACCCGATCTGATTTGTTAAGAATCTTTGAATTCCTGCAATACCAAGAAAACCAACAAGAGTAACAAGCAGAATTATTTGCGGGTCTTTTCTCCTGGCGCGGTAAATATTGGCAAATTGCTGTGCCTGTTTGTCATCCATATTTTTGATTATACCGGAGAGATAAAATTGCTCTTCGCCCATAACTTCTGGTAGGATTTCGTAAATGTTAGCCATAGATCGCCTCTTTTGATTTGTGATAGTTGTTATATACTCGAGTAGAAAGTTTTATGACTCGTGCGGTAATTAGTATGAAAGCTATAATTCCAAGCGGATGTGTTTTAACTGAATGAAGTAAATCGCCATGATAGAAGAATGAAATTGACCTTCCCAAACCACATCCGGGGCAAAAAGATATTCCCAAATTATGAAAAGGGCAGAGCGTGAAATGTTGAACCTGATACGGATTAATAAAGAGCAGGTAAATCAATCCGACCAGCCAAAACACAGCTTCCCATTCAACTATTTTTAGAACTGATTTGATCTTGTGCATTTGTTCGATCAATAAAATTCTGAATTAATTATACTTGAAATTACATACTGAATCAAGCGTCTGTTCTTTAGTCGTTTGTCAACTGATTTAGTTATGAATAGTTTCTTTAAAAAACCGAGGGCTTGATTAATCAAGCCCTAAGTTCAGAAATTTTATTTGTTATAAAAAAAATTTATGCTTTGTTTGCGCTCCCAAGTACATTAACAACTTTGTGTTTGTATAATTCTTTCAGTGAATCGCGTGCCGGTCCAAGATATTTACGCGGATCAAATTCTGCCGGACTATCCACAAAGACCTTGCGAATTGCCGCGGTCATTGCCAAACGACCATCGGAATCTATATTTACTTTGCAGACAGCGGATGCGGCTGCGCGGCGAAGCTGCTCTTCCGGAATTCCAACTGCGTCCTTCAACTTTCCTCCGTTGCCGTTAATGATCTTCACGAGATCCGGCGGTACTGAAGAAGCTCCGTGTAATACAATTGGAAATCCAGGAATTCTTCTTTCACATTCTTCGAGTATGTCGAAACGTAGCGGTGGAGGAACTAAAATTCCATCAGCATTACGTGTGCATTGCGCCGGAGTGAATTTGTTTGCACCGTGAGAAGTTCCTATTGAAATTGCTAATGAATCAACGCCCGTTTTCTTTACAAAGTCTTCTACTTCTTCGGGTTTAGTGTAGTGTGTAACAGCACTTGATACCTCATCTTCAATTCCTGCTAAAACTCCAAGTTCGCCTTCAACGCTAACATCATATTTATGGGCATACTCAACAACTTGAGCTGTGAGTTCGACATTTTTTTCATAAGGATGATGAGAGCCGTCAATCATTACAGAAGAGAAACCGGACTCTACACATGACTTGCAAAGTTCAAATGTGTCGCCGTGGTCGAGATGCAGAACGATTGGAATATCGTAACCCAATTCGTGTGCGTAATCAACGGCGCCTTTAGCCAAATGTTTTAGCAGAGTTTGATTCGCATATTTACGTGCGCCGCTTGATACCTGAAGAATTACCGGAGATTTTGTTTCCACACATGCACCAATAATTGCTTGCAGCTGTTCAAGATTATTAAAATTGAAAGCCGGAATAGCATATCCGCCTTTAACAGCTTTTGCAAAGAGCTCTTTCGAGTTTACTAATCCTAATTCTTTGTAAGTAGTCATATCGTTAACCTTTCTTGTAAATAAAATTTTGTTTAAAACTATTAATTGAAATACGCAACTACTCCGACGTGGAACGTAATTAAATCTGTTTTTGATTTTTGCGGATTGAAAATAGTATCGCCAAGATTGTTTACGAACACGCTCTTTTCGGTTAGGTATTCCGCTTCAGTTCCATACATATATCTTACTTTTAAATCCAGAAAAAGTGCAGAGACATTTCCTAAATTTTCACTCAGCTTAAAAAGCAATCCGGCACCGCCGCCATAACTCCACGTAAAGTCATCAAAGTTGGTGGATGATGCTATCTGCTGATTGCCATTTTCATTTTTCACTTCTGATGTAGTGAATAAATAATTTCCGCCGAAAATTCCCTCAATGTACGGTCTAATTGATCCCATGAATGGAGTAATTTTAAATAGTGCGTGCAAATTTGCTATACTATTTGTCCTTGTGAGATTTAAATAAATTCCGGGAAAACCTGGCCAAGCACGTCTCTCGCTTACAAGACCGTACACCAAATATCCCGCGCTTAATCCTATTGAAAATGGTCTTTCTGCCGATGGAGCCCAAAGAGTTCCTTCAACCTGTACTCCAAATCCCAAATTATCTACATTGTTTTTGAATTCACCTTGCGGGGAAGCTATCATAAAACTCGCGCCGACAGTTTGAGCTGAATTAATTGATGCGAAAACGAAGAATAAAATTAAACCGAATAATTTTTTCATAACGAAATTCCATTTATTTGTGACTGTTAAAAATCACTTATAAAACCATAAGATGAAAAATGAAATAATGTTTACAGCTGTTTCTCCTCTGGAAATATACAAATTTATTGAGGAAGCTGGAAAGTTGTAATATTAGAGAAATGTTACATTTTGAGCGTAAGCGTTAAATAATATGTTCGAAAATTCTTCAAAAGGAATTTCTTTTGAGCCAAACATTTTTAAGTGATTAGTTTGGTATTGAACGTCAAGAAGTATAAATCCTCTTTCTCTAAGCCGTTCTATTAATTTTGTCAGCGCACATTTTGAAGCCTGTGAAGTTTTTGAAAACATTGATTCGCCAAAGAAAGCCCCACGGTAAGTAACGCCGTACAATCCGCCCACCAATTTCTTGTTCTGAGTTACCTCCACAGAGTGGAGATAACCCAGCTTTTGCAAACCTTTATATGCTTCAATCAATTCTTTGGAAATCCATGTTGATTCTCTGTTCGCACATTGTGCAATTACTTCAAGGGTGTTTGCATCAAAGGTGTATTCAAAATCTGCAGATGAATAAAATTTTTTTAGTGAGCGCGGAATGTTGAAAGAATCGAGGGGAATGATTGTGCGAACGTTGGGCATGTACCAATCAATTTCTCCGGAATCATCTGCCATGGGAAATGCACCGCGTGCATACATTGAAATCATATTCTCGGGCAAAAGCAATTCTTTCTTTGAGAAATAATTCTTGTTACTCATGTGCCTTAACTTCGTAAGAAATTATATCATAACCCTTCTTTGTTTCAAGTCCGGCATAAAATACGCCGATAAGAACAAACAACATTCCCAATAGAAATGAAATTATGATAAAGTAA
>JAKAMS010000056.1 GCA_021812745.1 Bacteroidota bacterium
AAAGACGAATACTTCAAGAAATCAAAATTTCCATTCGAAGGTAAAATTGCAGTTGAATTATTAAACGCTTTGCCGAATAAATCGAACTTAATGATATCGAACTCGATGCCAATACGCGATACAGATTTTTTTGCTTCTTCAAGCGGGAAACAGATAAACATTTTTACAAACCGTGGCGCAAGCGGAATTGATGGAATTAATTCCACCGCACTTGGAATTGCAAAAACTTCAAAGTGGAAAAATTTTCTTCTTATTGGCGATCTTGCATTTTATCATGACCTTAACGGTCTTCACAATGCTTCAAAACACAATATTGCCATGACAATAGTTTTAATAAACAACAGCGGTGGCGGAATATTTGAGTCATTGCCAATTTCTGAATACAAAGAATTTTTCAAAGAGAATTTTTCGACACCGTTAAAAATTGATTTTAAGAAAATTGTAGAGGGCTACGGAGCAACTTATCATAAAATTAAAAACTGGAAAGATTTGAAAGAAAAAGTGATATTATCTTCGAGGAATAAAAAACTTACCGTTCTTGAAATTCAAACCGACGCAAAAGATTCTAAGGATCAGCGCCAGGAATATTGGAACGCAGTTTCTAATAGAATTGTAAAATTCATACATGATATTAAAAGTTGACGATATTGAGTTTAACCTTCTCTTAAACGAATCAGATCTTAACAGAGGCAAAACACCAATTGTTTTTCTCCACGGCTTTACCGGCGATTCAAGCGATTGGCAATTCCTTCTTAAAAAACTTCCCGATAACTTATTGCCGGTTGCAATTGACCTTATCGGGCATGGCAAATCCGATTCCCCCATAGATATGAAACATTATACTTGCACCGCAATAGTCCACCAGCTCAATTCAATTTTTTCACAGCTAAATTTTCAGAATATTATTCTTACCGGATATTCCATGGGCGGACGTGTTGCTCTGTCATATTGCTTAAAACATACTCAGCAAATTAAAGCCGCTATCTTGGAAAGTGCTACTCCCGGTATAGAAGATATTTGTATGAAAAAGGAACGCGTTGAATTTGACCTACTCTTAGCAGATAAAATCAAGAACGAAGGCGTTGAATCGTTTATTAATTTTTGGTTTGATACTCCTCTATTCAAATCGTTAAAAAAATTACCCGACTTTGAAAAAATTAAGAAGAAAAGATTGGAAAATAATACAACAGGTTTAGCTAACAGTCTATTAAGTTTCAGCACAGGATTGATGATGAGTTATTGGGAAAAACTTAATTCACTTAGTTTCCCGGTTTTGCTTATCAGCGGCGAGCTTGATAATAAATACACTAAAATTAACAAAACAATGAAATCTAAATTTCCAAATGCTCAACACAAGGCAATTTCTGAATGCGGTCATAATGTTCACATAGAAAAGCCGGAGCTTTTTACTAAATTAGTAACGGATTTTTTAGATTCTATTGAAAGGGAAAAATGAGTTTAAATTGGATCAAAGCCAAAGATTATAAAGACATCATTTATGAAAAGATGGGCGGAATTGCTAAAATTACAATCAACCGTCTGGAAAAAAGAAATGCGTTCAGACCAGAAACAACATTAGAACTTTATGATGCCTTTGCAGATGCGCGTGAAGATACAAATATAGGCGTGATATTATTAACCGGAAAAGGTCCTGCTAAAGATGGTAAATACGCTTTCTGTTCCGGTGGAGATCAATCAATCCGCGGTAATAAAGGTTACGTTGGCAATGATGGCGTTCCACGTTTGAATATTCTAGACGTACAAAAACAAATTAGAAGCATTCCCAAACCTGTAATAGCATTGGTTGCAGGATATGCAATCGGCGGCGGACACGTGCTGCACGTTGTATGCGATTTAACAATTGCCGCAGAGAATGCGATCTTCGGTCAGACTGGTCCAAAGGTCGGAAGCTTCGACGGCGGATTTGGTTCAAGTTATTTAGCTAGAATAGTCGGTCAAAAGAAAGCGCGGGAAATTTGGTTTCTTTGCCGTCAATATAATGCAGAAGAAGCTCTTGCTATGGGATTGGTAAATAAAGTTGTTCCGGTTAACCAACTTGAAGCAGAAGGTATACTGTGGGCAAAAGAAATTTTAGAAATGAGCCCTCTTTCATTACGTTTAATAAAATCCGCTTTCAATGCGGAACTCGATGGACAAGCCGGAATTCAGGAACTTGCAGGCAATGCAACTCTTCTTTATTATATGAGCGAAGAGGCACAAGAAGGTAAAAACGCTTATAACGAAAAACGAAAGCCAGATTTTAAAAAATTTCCTAGAGTTCCATAAAACTGCATCGTCATTCCAATCGCAACAACTGGAGTGAATATTTACACAATAAACTTGCAGAGATTTTTCAACGCTTAGCTTTTTAAAAGACATTACCACGATGATAAACTCAGAAATAAATACAATTACCAAATTTGATGCATGGATTCTTGCAAGCCGGCCAAGAACTTTGGCTGCTGCTGTAGTGCCAGTAATAATCGGATCTTCAATTGCTGTCCACGATGACGTATTTAATCCTTTATCCGCATTTCTTGCATTGATCTGTTCTTTACTAATTCAGGTGGGAACAAACTTTGTGAATGATCTTTTCGATTTCCTTCACGGAACTGATAAGAAAGACCGCATCGGTCCTTTGCGTGTAATTGCATCCGGATTAATTTCTAAACAAGAAATGAAAATGGGAATCTATTTAACATTTGGAATTAGTTTCCTACTCGGTTTATATCTTGTTTATTTAGGCGGCGCGTTTATTCTTTTCATTGGAATATTTTCCATACTTGCCGGAATTGCATACACAGCGGGACCGTTTCCACTTGCGTATAACGGTCTTGGTGATATTGCAGTATTTTTATTTTTTGGTTTTGTAGGAACCGTAGGCACATATTACGTGCAAGCAAATGAAATTACCGCAATGGTTTTTTGGTCGTCTGTTCCGGTTGGCGCACTAATAACAAATATTCTAGTTGTAAATAATTACCGCGACCGCGAAGAAGACCGCTCGAATGGAAAGAAAACTCTTATTGTCATTTTCGGCGAACGGTTCGGACGTATTCAATATTTATTCTTCATGGTAGTATCATATGCTATACTTTTTGTTGTCTACTTTACGTTCAAGAAAGATATTTTTGTTTTTCTGCCGCTCTTGAGTTTACCGCTTGCTATAAAACTTATTAAGATGATTTACACATTGCGAGGACGCGAGCTTAACAAGACGCTCGAACTAACTGCAAAACTTTCAGCTCTGTACGGTTTGCTTTTTGCAGCCGGAATTCTTTTATGACAATAAGTGAATTTAAATACTTTCCATCCTCGCTTAATTTCAGAACTCCTTTCCAAACGTCTTTTCAAATAATTAGTGAACGAAAAGGATTTATAATTTCGATAAGCGACGAGCATGGCAATTCCGCTTTTGGAGAATGCTCTCCGCTTCCCGGATTTAGTTACGAAAGCATTAATGACGTCGAGAGAATTTTGAAAGGGCTTCGGTATCAAATAATCGGTTTTAGTGTTGAAGAAAATCTTACCGCCATTTCAAATTTGCTATCGGGATTTAAGCTTGTTCCTTCAATTGTATTTGCACTTGAGCAAGCAATTATAAGTCTTTGCGTTAAACGTAATATGAATTTCATTGCTGAATCTTTTGGCGATACAAATTCCATTATTGATGTGAATGCTGTTATCGGATTCGATAAAACAGAAAATATCTTAACAAAAATTGAAGAAAAAGTTAAAAATGGATTCGGCACATTCAAGCTGAAAATCGGCAGAAATAATTTTGAAGATGATCTTAATCTGATAAAAAATGCGAGAGAAAAATTTGGCGAATCAATTAAAATTAGATTAGATGCGAATGGAAAGTGGGATGAAGAAACCGCAAATTCAAATTTAGACCGGCTCTCTCAGTTTAATATTCAATACATCGAAGAGCCAAGCAGCGGAATTAATATATTAAATAAATTATCGGATACTTCTCTCATCCCAATAGCCATTGATGAATCTATCCGTTCTACAGAAGATACCGCAAAAATTATTAATGACAGCAAGATTAGGTTCATCGTTTTAAAACCGATGATATTGGGAGGAGTGATCTCTTCACTTCGGCTAATCAAAGAAGCCGGGAGAAAAGACAAAAATGTTATTATCTCATCATCGTTTGAAAGTGCGGTTGGAAGAAGCGCTTTAGTTCTACTTGCTTCGGCAACAAATCATCCGTTCGCTCACGGACTCGATGCTTTAGAATATTTTGAGAGAGATATTTGCAAAGATCCTTATGAGGTAATAAACGGAAAGATTAAATTCGATGCAGAAAATTATCCGCCACAATTTGATTTATCACGCTTATGATTTCGGTGAGCAACAAACAACATTGGCTTATTGAGCAGTCAGAAAACCAGCCGGACAAACAAGCTGTTCTCATATCAGAAAGAACTATTACTTATCAAGATTTATACAATGAGTGTTTAGCCGCGGCGGATTTTCTGCAGAGCAAGGGAATTCAGAAGGATGAACACGTTGGAGTTTTAGCTGCTCACAATTACAATTTTTATGTGGTCGTTAATGCTCTTTGGTTTATAGGAGCAGTGCCGGTTCCGCTTAACACGCGTTTATTACCGGAAGAATTGGAAACACAGATAAAACAAGCTGACATAAAATTTTTATTGATTGATGAAAGTTTATCAGAACAATTTTCGCAATTAGTATTTCATAACAAAATTCACTTCTCAAAGAATTCATACCTTGAAAGGGAAAATCAAGAAAACAAAATTCTTAATTCACAATTCTCAATTCTCAATTCTTCTCTAGTAATGTTCACTTCCGGCAGCAGCGGAAAATCCAAAGCGGTAGTTCATACATTTGAAAGTTTGCTTGGAAGCGCGAAGGCGATTGATTCATTCGCTGATTTATCAACAGAAGATATTTGGCTCGCTTCTCTTCCCTTCTTTCATATCGGCGGATTCATGATTCTCGTCCGCTCTCTAATTGTTGGCTCTTCAATTGCGTTTCCGGATTCACTTGAACACAAGAATGTTGTTTATACAATAAAAAAATTTCTCCCCACTCATATTTCAATTGTTCCCACTACACTTCTCCGTTTCTTGAATGAGAATGTACATCCAAATGCAAATTTGAAATACGTTTTTCTCGGAGGCGGTCCTTCGGAAAAAGAATTAATTCTTAGTGCCGTTCATCAAGGATGGCCTATTGTAAAAGTTTACGGTTCAACCGAAACTTGTTCAATGATAACTGCTTTGCTTCCGAATGAAATAAAAGAGAAATCGGAATCTGCAGGCAAAGTATTAGATGCAAACAAAATTAAGATCAAGAGCATAAACAAGAATGATTCTGATGACTTCGCCGGTATTGGAGAAGTTGGAGAGATTATTGTTTCAGCTAAATCATTATTCAAGGAATACTATAATGATCATGCCTCAACCAGCAAGAGTATTCAAAACGGCTGGTTTAATAGTGGCGATTTCGGTTTGATTGATAAAGACGGTTATTTGTTTGTTGAATCCCGGCGGGAAGATTTAATAATCACAGGCGGAGAAAATGTTAGTGCTAAGGAAGTTGAAACCGCCATTAAATCTCTTAAGTCAATCAAGGATGTTTTTGTTTTTGCGCTTCAGGACAAAACATGGGGACAAATAGTCTGTGCGGCAATAGTATCGGGCGGTTTGAATGAAAGTGAAATTAAAAATTTTCTAAAAGAGAAAATTGCCGGATATAAAATTCCTAAGAGATTTTTTTTCTTGGATGAGATTCCAAGAAACGAACTTGGGAAAATAACGCGTGCCGCACTCCTTAAACTACTTAATTTAAATTAGCATTCATTTTTTCATAAAACTCTTTTGGCAATTCTATCTTCTTAAAAGCATCTTTAAGAACGCAAACATGCACCGTTTTTGCAATAGCAGTAAACTGACCATCTGTTTTATAAAATTTGTAACTCAATTCAAAAGAGGAATTTTTCAATAGACTTACAACAACATCAATACGGAGTTCGTCGCCAACTTTGATTGGTCTAACATAATCCGCTTCCGCGTGAATAATCGGTAATATAAAATCTTTATCAAAGAAGTAATCTCTTTCCGTATGCAGACTTCTCAAAAAATCTTCATAAGCGGCATGAACAAATTTGAATAAACTTGCGTAAAAAATAATTCCTGCCGGGTCGGCATCGTAGAAATAAACTTTCACTTTAGTAGTAAACATAACCGCTCTCCTTTTACTAGGACAAATTTAATCAACTCTTCTCCATTTCACATTAACTTTTTTGTGTTTAATTTCGTTATAAATAAAAAAGAAAAAATACTTGACCGGAAAATATCTATATATCTTTTTCATCGCTCTGTCCATTTTATCGTTAGACAATATTTTGGGACAGCAGTCGGAAATTAGAAAAGAGTACTATGCCGATAAGAAGTTGAAATCCGAAGGCACGTATGTGAACGGATTGCGCAACGGCATTTATAAAGAATATTATGAAACCGGCAAACTTTGGAAAGAATGGAATTTTGAGAACGGAAAAGAAGAAGGGATTTCCACTTGGTACTTCGAGGATGGCACAAAAAGCATGGAGTGGAATTACCACAATGGAAAACTTGAAGGCAAATCAAAATGGTATTATGAAAGCGGCGAACTTTGGGCAGAACCGGTTTATGTGAATAATATTCAAGAGGGACCAAGCCAGACTTATTACAAAAGCGGTAAACTCGAAGCAATATGGAATTACAGCAACGGAAAACTGAACGGAATTTCAAAAATATTTTTTGAGAATGGAAAAGTCGAAGTCGAACGAAATTACATTAACGATAAGCTTGAAGGCATTAGTAAAGTCTATACGGATTTCGGGACTCTTGCTCTCGAAGCCAAATATAAAAATGATCAGCTGGACGGAACATCATACTTCTATTATCCTGACGGCAAAATAAAAGTTATTGACTCATACGAGAACGGTCAAATTATAAAACGAGAACGCTACGATTACGGCGCAAAAGTAGGAAAAGTTGAAGAAGACTTTGATGAATATTATGATGAAGGAACATTGAAGCGCCATGTAAATTTCCGGAATGGAAAGCTGGATGGATTGATAAAAGAATATTATGCCAGCGGTTTTCTAAAAGCAGAGCTCAATTATAGAAACGGATTAATTGAAGGCGAGAATAAGTTTTATCACGACGGCGGCACACTTTCAGAACTTGCAAATTTTAATGGCAGTATGAAAAATGGACTTTCTACTAAGTTCAATAAAGACGGGGTTAAAATTGCCGAGCAGAATTACACAAATGATATTCTGGAAGGCAATGCAAAAACTTTTTATTTGACCGGGGAGGTCGAGTCAGAACAAATTTACCGCAACAATAAACTAAACGGCACAATAAAATTATTTTTAAAGAATGGTTCGCTTAGCGCCGAAATTGACTATAAGAACGGATTGAAAGACGGAATTTCTAAATATTATTTCCCTAACGGAAACATATCTGATTTTTCCGTTTACAAAAACAATTTGCTCGATGGTAAATGCTATTCGTACGATGCGGACGGAAAAGTTTTACGCGAAGTTGAATATAAAGATGGCGAACTGGTCAAGTAATTCAGATTATTGTTCTATCAAATATTTTTTTAACAACGAACAAATCTAAAAATTTACTCCCGAATGCAAGCGATGGCGTATAAGTCCCCGGCTTAATTTCATTTTTTAAAACTCTTATAGCACATTCAGCAGCGCCCTTAGCAGTTAGATTATATCCTTCCATTACTTGATATACTTCTTCAATCATTTCCCCTTTTGCATTTTCAACGCGCCCCCAAATGAATGTCTCCGCAGAATCACGTTCGGCTTTAGTTGGTCCGGTTAAATTTTTCTTGACATACTTCGTTACAAGTTTATTTACAAGCTGCATTTTCAAAATTTTCAGAAAGGATAAGAATAATTTTCTAAATTTAATAACTACGCCAGGCATTGCCAGATAAACTTCCGCATTGGGAATTCTTGTCGAATGGAAAGATGAGTAAACATCTCCCCATGGAATTGAGATACCTGTGAAAGAAAAATTTTTCAATTTGATATTTACAACAAACTCGCCGATAGGTGATTCTATCAATTTGCCACCTCGTCTAATTCTTCCGGCACCTCCAAGAAATCCAAGAGAAGTAAGCAATGTACCCCGGGAAATTTTTCCACGCTTATTCAAGAAGCCGAGTTTAAGGCTAATTGCATCTGGCATTTTTTCACTTAAACGTTTTGCAAGGCAATCTGTTGGAATAATATCGAAACCGACACTTGGCAAAACAACAATTCCGTTCTCTTTAGCTTTGTCATCCAATGAGAACGCGAGATGCATAACCGGCATCTCGCCGGTAATGTCCAAGTAATTTGTATTAGTCCGCAGGCAAGCATCCATTAGATCTTTGGCAGTTTGAATGAAAGGTCCGGCACAATTTATAACCGTATGAATTTCCATTAACGCGGCATCAATTATTTTTTCATCAAGAAGATCGAACGCTTTGTATTCGCAATTATATTTTTGCGCAAGATATTTCAAAGCCTCCTTATTTCTTCCGGCAAGAACAGGTTTGATTTTTCGAGAAAGAAGTTCTTCAATTATAAGCTGTGCGGAATAACCATTTGCGCCATAAATCATTAACTGCTTTTGTGATAATTCCATTTTATCTCTTTTGCTGATTAGCTTTTGTTATAATAGCTAAAACTGCCTCCCCTTTCAAACTGCTCTTTTGAAGAAAGAAATAATTAAATTTACTCTAACGATATCTCATTGTTCATTTAGATATTTTTCTTAACAAAAAATTAATATTCGATTAATGCTTTAGTAACATTTTCTGCTGATTTTAATACATCACTTTTTGAAACCATTGACCAAGAGATATGAGCAAAAAAATCCTCTTCATTTGCGGTTCACTGAACCAGACTTCTATGATGCATCAGATCTCCCAACATTTAGAGGGTTATGATTGTTTTTTTACGCCGTATTACGGTGACGGATATATCAAGTTTCTTGTTGACAAAGGTTATTTAAAATTTTCTATTCTAAATGGTACTTTTAAATGGAACACCGAGAAGTATTTAAACCAACATAATCTTAAGATAGATTCCCGCGGTATGAACAACAATTATGATTTAGTATACACATGTGCCGATCTGATAATTCCCAAGAACATCCGCAATAAAAAAGTGATTCTTGTTCAGGAAGGAATGACCGACCCGGAAAATTTAATGTTCTATTTGGTCAAATATCTTAAGCTCACCCGATGGCTCGCAAGTACTTCAGTAATGGGAATATCCAACTTGTATACATTGTTTTGCGTCGCTTCAAACGGTTACAAAGACTTTTTCATTCGCAAAGGCGTTAAAGCAGAAAAAATTATTGTAACAGGAATTCCGAATTTTGATAACTTACAACAATTTGCCAAAAGCGATTTTCCTCATAAAAATTTTGTTCTTGTGGCAACTTCCGATGCACGCGAAACTTACAAAATAGAAAACAGAAAAAAATTGATTAAAAATTGCGTTAAGATTGCCAACGGCAGACAACTTATTTTCAAATTACACCCGAATGAAAATATTGAACGCGCAACAAAAGAAATAAACAGATTCGCGCCTGGTGCGCTGATTTATTCCAGCGGAAATATAAATTATATGATAGCCAACTGTGATGCATTGATAACGCGATTTTCTTCTACTGTGTATGTGGGAATTTTCTTTGGCAAGGAAGTTTATTCTTATTATGATATCAATGAACTGAAAAAACTTTTACCTATACAAAACAATGGCACCTCTGCACAAAATATCGCAAAAGTAGGAAAGCATCTAATTGATTTTCCAAATGCAACATTGGGAGAGATTCATTCTGCATTAGAGATAAAACAGAACTGAGATGAAAATCGCAACTGTCATACAAGCTAGAATGTCGTCAACAAGATTGCCCGGCAAAGTCATGTTGCCAATTCTTGGCAAACCGCTTTTAGTTCGGATGGTTGAACGTGTCGCCGCTTCCGAACTGGCGGGCCAAATTGTAGTTGCCACATCAACAAATCATGATGATGATGAAATTGAAAAATTATGTATACGAGAAAAGATAAAATGTTTCCGCGGACATTTAACCGACCTTCTTGACCGGCATTATCAATCCGGCAAAAAATTTGGTGCCGATGCTGTTGTGAAAATTCCCTCCGATTGCCCGCTGATTGATCCAAAAGTAATTGATAAAGTTCTGCGGTTTTATCTCAACAACTCAGAGAAATATGATTTCGTCAGCAATCTTCATCCGGCAACTTATCCGGATGGAAATGATGTTGAAGTAATTTCATTCGTAGCGCTTGAAAAGACTTGGAAAGAAGCTGATAAAAATTTTGAACGTGAACACACAACACCCTATATCTGGGAAAATCCGGATAAATTCAATATTGCAAATATTGAGTGGGAAACCGGTTTGGATTATTCCACTTCTCACCGGTGGACAATTGATTTCGAGGAAGATTACATATTAATTAAAAATATTTATGAAGAACTTTATCCAAACAATCCTACTTTTAGTCTCAACGAAATATTAGATTTGCTTAAGCGAAAACCGGAAATTGCAAAGATCAACCGTAAATATCTGGGCAGTTACTGGTATGAAAATCATCTGAATGAACTTAAACACATTGACGAATACAAAAACAAAATCTCACAAAAATGAAAAAACAAAAATTACATGAATTGAAACAGACTTCACTGCGAGTCCGGGAACACATTATTCGTATGAGCGGCAACGGCGGCTGTTTTATAGGCGCTTCTCTTTCTTGCGCAGATTTAATTGTCTATCTCTACAAAGAGTTTCTTAATGTTTCTAAAGAAAACTTGAAAGATCCTAAACGCGATTATTTTTTCTTATCAAAGGGACACGACGTGCCCGCCCTTTATGGAACTTACGTTGAACTTGGCTGGCTTGAAGAAGAACGTTTGAAGAACCATCTAAAGACAAACGATTTTATCTACTGGCATCCTAACAG
>JAKAMS010000501.1 GCA_021812745.1 Bacteroidota bacterium
ACTTCATCCCAAAGGTATGATGCGGTTAAACTTTTTTCTACAAGTTCATCCAATCGTTTTAAATCGTTAACTCCAGAGAGACGTACTCCATAAACAACATTTTCATAAATACTCATCGGCAGCGGAACTGGCATTGCAAAGACCATTCCTACTTTTTTCCGTAATGAGACTACATCATAATCCGGTTTGTAAATATCTTCTTCATCAAATAAAATATTCCCTTCGATTCGCGTTCCGTCTTCCAGATCGTTCATACGATTTAATGCTCTTAAGAACGTAGTTTTACCGGAACCGGATGGTCCGATAATTCCTAGAATCTTATTGGCGGGTATTTCGAAATTAATCTGTTTTAAAACTTTTTCTTCTTTGAAAAATAAGTTCAGATCTTTTATGTGAAATTTTATCTTCATCAATTGACCAATAAATTTAACTTCTCTTTGCTATAAAACGGTGCATCAACCAGTAAGCGGAAAGATTAACAATAAGCACTGCAATAATTAAAGTAGCGGCGGTAGCATAAGCATTTTCTGCTGATATCCCTTCACGCGCTAAAATATAAAAATGAACTGCCATTGTACGTGTTGAATCAAAGATTGAACTTGGAAGCCGTAAAGATGATCCTGCTGTAAATATAACTGCGGCAGTCTCTCCTATTGCACGACCAATGCTTAACATAACTCCCGTTACAATTCCCGGAAGCGCGTTTGGCAAAATTACTTTTTTAACTGTCTGCCAACTTGTAGCTCCCAATGAGAAGCTTACTTCACGGTAAGATTTTGGTACAGCTCTAATTGCTTCTTCAGACGTACGAATTATAGTCGGCAAAATCATTACCGCTAATGTCAATCCGCCTGAAAGAATTGACCACCCAAATCCAAGTGTTACTACAAAAAAGATATAACCGAATAGACCAAAGATGATTGAAGGAATTCCCGCAAGACAATCAGTACCAAAACGAATTATTCTTGTTGCTTTTGTTTCTTTAGTATATTCAGAAAGATAAACCGATGTGAAAATTCCTAACGGTGTTGCAATTATGATGGCAAGTAAAGGCAAAATTATTGTACCGATCAAAGTCGGGAAAATTCCGCCGGCTCGTCCCATGTCTGTAGGATTAGTTGTAAGAAAACTCAAACTGATTCCAGGCAATCCTTTTTCTAAAATAAAGAAGATTATGAAAGCTAAAATCAGAAGAGTAAGTAAAGTTGCTCCTCCTAAAACTGCAATTGCCCCGCGCTGTGTATATCGTGGATGAATTCTCATTTCTTGATTGCCCTCTTTCTAAGAACAACGCTGGCAATCGAGTTCAAAATAATAATACCAATAAATAGAACAACTCCAGTCGCAAAGAGAGCTTGCCTGTGAAGTCCGGTGGCGTAACTCATTTCTAAAGCTATGTTTGCGGTTAATGTTCTAACGGAATCCAAAGGTGAATGTGGTATATTCACTGAATTTCCAGCGACCATAATAACTGCCATCGTTTCCCCAATAGCACGCCCCATACCAAGAATTATACTTGCAATAATTCCGGATTTAGAAGCTTTAACAGTAACCATATGAATTGTTTGCCACGTCGTTGCTCCCAGCGCCAAAGATCCTTCCCGATATGATTGTGGTACAGCCATTATTGAATCTATTGAGATGCTGATAACCGTAGGAAGAATCATAATACCAAGAATAATTGATGCTGCTAGAAGTGAGAGTCCCGGACCTCCAAAATTATTTCTGATCAATGGCGCAAGGACCATCACACCAATGAAACCATACACAACCGATGGAATTGCCGCAAGAAGCTCTATTGTTGGTTTGATAATTCTCATTATGGATTTCGGAACATATTCGGTTAGAAAGAATGCGCCGGCAACACCTAAAGGAGCGCCTATTAACAAAGCACCAAATGTAACCCACAATGAAGCTACAATCATCGGATAGATACCATACTTTCCTAAATGCGGGTTCCATTCAGAAGAAAATAGAAAATCTTTAACGCCATATTTAAAAATGAACGGTAACCCTTCATTTAGAATAAAAAGAGCAATCAGCAACAAGGCAGAAATTGCCGAAAATGCGGTCAACATCAGAATCCGCCTTACCCCTTTCTCACCAATTAATTTCATCAAAAATCTTCCGGAATAAAAAATAAATTATTTTGCAGGCAACAACCCTTCTGCTTTAATTGTCTTTTGTCCTTCATCAGAAAGAATATAATCTATAAAGTTTTTTGATTCTCCTTCCAATGATCCTTTCACAAGCAAGAAGATCGGTCTGACCAATTTATATTTTCCGTTAACAATGTTTTCTACAGTGCATTCTTGATTGTCAATTTTAAGTGCTTTTATTTTTTCATTAAGAAGACCGTGAGAAACATACCCGATAGAGTTGGCATCGTTAGCTACAGTTTCTCTGATTGTACCGTTTGAATCCTGTATTAAAGCATCTTTCTTCAAATTGATTCCGGTAACGATCTGTTCAAATGAAGATCTTGTTCCAGAGCCTGCTTCTCGCGATACAACAGTAATTGGTGCATCTATACCGCCGACT
>JAKAMS010000502.1 GCA_021812745.1 Bacteroidota bacterium
AATGATCTATATTCCTTCAACGCTTTTTCAGATAAATCAATAAGTGATTTTTTCAACTCATTGAACTCGTCAATATCGGAATCATCAAGTTCAGGCGTTCTGTTTTTTTGAAGTGAAAATATCTCTAAATTTTTAAGATTGCTGTAAAACGGTTTGAATATTTTTCTTGCCGTATATCTGTTTATTATAAAGAGAATAAAAAGTAGAATCGTTAATATTATTACTAGTATTATCAGTATCGCAGAAAACAAGTCCTCTTTTTCAATTAAAGACGTGCGGACAGTAATCCTATAATTTATCTCTCCAATTTTTTTGTAGACAGTAAATTGCCTATAGATTTCACTTTCCTTCTCAGCTTCTAGATAAATTGCTGTGTCTGCAAAAGCCGGTTTTAGATTATTCTCTTTAGCCAATGTTTCAATCTCAATCAAAGGCAGATATTCAGTTCTAATTCCTTTGCTCAGTTGCAGTCTTACTTCTTTGCTTGTATCTCTTAACTGTCCGTCCGTTCTTTCGGAGATAATCCAATCAACAGAAAAATAGATAGCAAACAATCCCACGACAAAAAGTATTGCAGTATTAATGATGTAGTAAAACGATATTTTATTTAGCAGTTTCATTTCAGCGTGAACTTGTACCCTATGCCATAAACAGATTTTAGATAATCAGCGGCGCCATTTTCTTTTAATTTCTTCCTTAGATTTTTGACATGCGTATAAACAAAATCGTAGTTATCAAAAGCATTAGAGTTATCTCCCCACACATGCTCTACTATTGCTTCTTTATTCAATACTCTTTCCTTGTTGCTTATAAAGAATAAAAGCAGATCGAATTCTCTGCGCGTAAGTTCTACATGAGAATTATTTATTAATAGCTCCCTCTTATCAACATCAATTTTCAATTCATTTATCTCAATTTGATTTCCGCCGTCAAAAAGTTTTCTTCTTAATAAAGATTTTATTCTTGCATTCAACTCCGCCAGATGAAAAGGTTTTGTAATATAATCATCCGCGCCGGTATTCAGTCCGTAAATTTTATCGTCTAGCGATTCCTTTGCAGAAATTATTATAATCCCGCATTGACGATTTACTTCTTTTATTTTTTTTATAAGGTCCAGCCCGTTTCCATCAGGCAGCATAAGATCAACAAGTGCGCAGTCATATTCATTAATGTTTATCAAACTTGACGCTTCTACATATGAATATGCTATATCAATTTTGTACTGCTCCTCTTTAAGATAAGAAGAGATCGTTTTAGATAAATCCTTTTCGTCTTCTATTAGTATAAGTTTCATAATGAAATATAAGGAATCAATTCTGAAGAAATCTTGGAGCGGATTAGTCTCTTTTTGCTTTTACAGTTTTCGGGATATAAAATTATAGAAAAGCGCCATTGATATTTCTGAATATCAAGAGTAAATCAATTCAATATTCCTTTGGAAGGAAGATGAATATTGCCCATCCTAAATTATCAGCGATTGGTAAAGAATATTTCTACATTCCGTTTAGTCTAACTATCAGATATTTTCCACCGAACCGGATTGGCTGGCTAAACTCATGCTTTTTTAGCCGACTTAATTCTTCTTGCAGATAATCCGGATAAAGATGAATATCCACTTTCTCAACTTTGCCTCTGTTTATTTTGGATGGATTTACAGAATATTTCAGTGCGAGATCATCGAAATCTTCACCCTTTTTCAGAGCATCGTAAACTTCATTTGCCTGAGCCATAGTTTCACATAATATCTCCGAGAATGAAAGATAAAGCGGCTCTCCTATTTCAATTTTAATATCCTGCTGTATCCAAACCTTACATGGAACATTATCAACCAGAGGTGGTGAGTATTTCCATTTTTTCAGCGACTCAGTTACCTTTTGATCCCATGAATAATCTCCGCTGGCTCTGACCAATTTAACATCCAGAACAGATCCGTCTTGATTAAGCAACATCAGCGCGGATATTGTAAAACCAGGTCTGTAAATTTCTTGCTGTACTGTAGGCAGAGTTGATTTTTCGAGCAGTTCAAATTGAACAGTCCGGTTTTCCTTTTGCTGGATTGAACTGCAGTTTATCAGAAAGATTGAACAGATGAAGAAAACAATATTTTTCATTTCACACCTCGCTAAAAAGGTATTAAATAATATTGTCTCCGTTTATTGTGAGGATAGAGTTTTTTTGCGTAGAAAATTTAATAAAATTCTCTCATAAGCACAGTACCAAATGAAATCACCCAAAATCAATGGAAATTTTATTATAGATTATTTTATGAGTATCATTTTTTTTGCTTCCACATAATCATTAACCTGAATAATATAGTAATAAATTCCGCTCGGCAGATTTTTACCGTCAAAATCTACCGAGTAACTACCGGGCGATTTATAGTCATTTACCAATGTTGCAATTTCTTTCCCGAGTAGATCAAATACTTTTAATGAAACTTTTCCCGCAGCAGAAATTTGATAATTTATTTTTGTGCTCGGATTGAATGGATTAGGATAATTTTGTGAAATTGAAAATTCAGTTGGAGCTTCTTTTT
>JAKAMS010000503.1 GCA_021812745.1 Bacteroidota bacterium
TCCAGACATAGAGAGTTGTTAAAGACGTTAGCACATTAATATCATCAGGACGACTGCTAAAAACATTCAGCAAATATTTTTCACCAAGTTCAAGATTATCAACTGTCATGATGCAAATCTGAGCACGCAAAAGCTGATAATCTAAATTGTTTGGATCTAGTTCTAACAGTTTATCAATTTGTACAGTTGCTTTTTCCCATTCATAATTCCATGCGCAATACTGAGAATATTCGAATCGAGCATCCAAATCTTGATCTGACGGAATATCTTGCAGATACTCTTCTAATATTTCAATTGCACTGTTGTAGTAAAAAAGGTTTCCATAAGCGGAAGCAAGTTTCATTACAGCTTCTTTATCAGAGGGATTCTCTTTCAGCAATTCGGTATAATGATTTACTTCCCGGTTAAAAGTAGTGTCGCGGTAATCAGTAACAATTTTTAATTGTGATTTGAATTTTTCATCGTCTTTATGTGCCGGAGAAAGATATTGAAGTTGTTGATAAGCTTCTTCGTAACGGTTAGCTGAGATAAGTTTATCTGCTAGATCGAAACGAAGCTGGTAATTTTCCGGTTCGTCATTCAGAAGCCGGAAAGCAGTGTCAATTTGAGATTCAGTATTTTCTTCAACTTTTTGTTTTTCTTGGTTTTTAGTTAAAGACTCTTGCCGTTTGGAAAGTTTTAATCCCTCTTTTGCTTCTTGATAATTTGCTTTAATACTAAGTGAAGATTTAAAAGCATTTTCCGCAGTCTGAAATTTTCCAAGCCATAAACAAAAGTAACCGTGTCTGCTCCATATACGCCAATCATCCGGATGCTGTTCGGTATATTTTTTTAAAACTCTCTCACCTTTTGCTATTGATCCGGTTTTAGACAGAATTTCTGTGTACCTGATTATCTCATCTGCCGATACGTTTTCGTCTCGTTTCAAATATTCATCATACCATTCTTCAGCATTTCTCCAATCTTCCAGCCATCTATATGATTTACCAATTTCTAAATAGCTGATAGCGTTATTCGGGTCTGCCAGAATATCTCGTTTATATCCTTCAATACTCTTATTTAATTGTTTATACCAAACAGCGACCGCATGGTTTAAATCATTTCTTATCTCGCTATTGCCCGGATCTAATTTTCTTGCTCTTCGTAAATCTATAACAGCATATTCATATTGTTGGTTCTGTTCATAACATAGTCCGCGTAAATGATATCCTTCTGCGTGATTAGGATCAGCCGCAATGAATTTATTAAACTGATCAATTGCATCTTGGTATTTACCTTGACGCATTAAATTATCGCCTTGGCTTTTAAATATCTCGGACTTGTTTTGAGAATGAATTGTAATTACAGAAATGAAAATGAGGAACGGAAGTATTTTCAAATATGTTTTCATTACCCTATAAATTTATTGAGCGGCTGATAATTTTGCATAGAATCTGCATCAGAATTATTAATTAATTCCATCATCGCTTCTGCATTTTCTATCCGTTCATCCACTTCAATATTATATATGGAAATAAAGTCTAGTACTACACTAATATAGTTCTGATCATGACTTGGCAAATTGTTTTGTACGTTAGACATTAATTCTATAGAACTCTTTAAGCTTCCTCTAACTAAAAGGACAATAACTTTATTATCTACTATACAAATTTTATCCTTCTTACTTGTAGAAAGTCGGATAGCATTCTGTAACTGTTGAATAGTCAACAAACCTCTCAAAGGTGCTGCCGGATCCAATCTGAAGGAAATAAGATTAAAACTTTGTCCTGTACTCTTAAAAAGCGCGATTTGATTATTAAGTATCAAAAGAAAATCATTATAATTATAAACATTCGAAAAAGCATACGGCTCAGAGGGAACATCTATTCTTGTCGGTTTATTAAAACTGCGTCCTCTGGGCATTGAAGGAAGTTCTTCAATAGTTTTTGTGAGCGGAGTAAGGTCTGTTGTTACACCTTTGTATGGTTCAATTCTGTAATTATCTGTAAACTGTCCTTCGGTATGTCCTACATTAGGAGTAATGGTAACTTTTCCTCCTTGAAACCGTTCTTCTCTTGTTTCTCCCTCTTTTTTCAATTCGATTGTTCCGGTTACATTTTGAGAGAGACCTTCAACAATTGAAACAGCTTTTTGTGTTGCCGGTTCACTGATGATAAACAAACTTGTAATGTCTTTCTCTTCAATAGTTTCTAAAGTATGAACAAATGCGGCTTGTAAATAATCTAAATTCTTGAATCCAACAAAGGGAGTCAGTTCATCAAAAATTATTCTTGATGGATGGTATTGATCAACTACAGTAACTATATCGTTCAAATACTCGACTAAATAATCATCGGGATTATACATATCATAAATTCCATTAGGAGGTGCAACACGAACAACTATAATGAGATTTTGATTCATGTAAGATTGGATATCAAAATTCAGAGAAGCGGCTTGAATCATTAAATCTTTCGGACGCATTAAAGTAAAATAAAGACATACTTCAGAAGATTTTGCAGCTTCAAGTGCAAACTGCAGACCTATAAGCGTTCTT
>JAKAMS010000504.1 GCA_021812745.1 Bacteroidota bacterium
ATAAAACTATAAATAATTATCATAACTAAAATGAAAGCGATGTAATACCTAATATCGGTTTGACTTAGAAATTCTATTTTAGAAATAATTTTTCCTAATAAATTATAACCCGGAAGAACAATTTTATTGTCAACAAAATCAGAGGCGTGACTTTCAAAACTTAATGGTTCGGGAAATACTCGTTTGGATGAATCAACTTGTTTGTTGTAAAGTAAAATTGTTTTTGGAATAGTGTTCAGATCATCTGCAAAGGAAGATGCAGTGTATTGCATTCTTGGGCTTTGATTTTCATATCCGCATCCCCAAGCTGCCGAGGTTCTTCTTCCATATTTTTTATGAATTTTATTCTTTACTAAATACAACATAATCACGCCGAATAAAATTGAAGAAAAGATAATCGTAATAGATAACCAATTCATATTTAAAAGTGCTGATGATGAATTTCCAACTACAAAACCATTACTTATTACTTTATTTACTATTCCTATTATTGGCTGTGGATAAAATCCAATTACAATACAGAGCAAAGCTAAAATTCCTAGAGAGATATAATCAAAAACCGATGTGTTAAATTGTTTTACTTCTTTTCTCTCGGTTCCTAAAAACATTATTGAATTTATTTTTGTAAAACATGCAACCGCTAGTCCGCCTACGAAGGCAAGTCCTACAACAAACAATAACATTAAAAGCGGATAATAATTTTTCAATTCTTTAGCAGTTTGGAAAAATCCGTTATAGATTATAAACTCTGAGATAAATCCGTTAAACGGCGGGATGCCGCTGATCGCAATTGAACCTATTAGAAAAAGTATGGCTAAATATTTTGCGCGGTGAACAAGTCCGCCCATCAATTCAATATTTCTTGTCCCCAGATTCTGATAAATTACGCCGCTACCAAGAAAGAGCAGACTCTTAAATATTGCGTGATTTAAAGTATGCAGAAGTGCGCCGCCAAAACCGAGCACTTCTATAACCGGCAGATTATTTGCCGCACCGATAAAACCGATTCCAATACCGATTCCAATAATGCCGATATTCTCGATAGAATGATATGCAAGAAGACGTTTAATATCATGTTGAGCTAATGCATACCATACGCCGAAGATTGCACTGAAGATGCTAACAACAAGAATTAGCCAACCGCTCCATTCCGGAATCGGTTTTAGAAATTGAAATGTTCTAAGTATTCCATAAATGCCAGTTTTGATAATAACACCGGAAAGGAAAGCGCTCAATACAGTTGGAGCAATGGGATGAGCTTGCGGCAGCCAGAAATGAAACGGCATGAATCCAGCTTTTATTCCAAAACCAACAAATGATAAAATAAAAAGAATAGGAACAAGTTTGGTAGTTGTTTCTGTTAAGTGATAATCGCTTAAAAACCAGCTGTTGGTTTGATGATGAAGCAAAAAGAAAAAAATGTAAAGAATAAACACCAAAACGTGAGAGGTAACAAAATAATAGAAACTTCCTTTCTGAACTTCTTCTTTTTCTTTCTCCAGCAACATTCCAAGATATGCCGACATACTCATTACTTCCCAGCTAACCAGAAAGAGAATAGCTTGATTAGCCATTACAACAAACTGCGTTGAGATAAGAATGAATGTAAAAAAAACAACAAAACTTTTAATAGACCGGTTTTGATCAATGTAGTGCTGAAGGTAAGAGAAGTTGTAGATAATAGTTGGTATTGCTACAAGCTGAATGATAAATAAAAAGTAAAGTCCTAATCCGTCCAGACGCACCCAATTATTAAATAGCAAAGCATCATTGCTTGAAATCGGTGTAGAAGAAAAAAGTCCGGATAATAAAGTAGAGGTGAGCCCTAACGCTAACCCAATAAGAAGAATAATATTTGATGTTACAAAAGCTTTTTTTTCATTTCTTAATATAATCAGCGGAACAATCGCCAAAAATTGAATGACAAATGCCGGAATAAATAAATAATTCCCAACTATAAATGAGTTATTCATTGATCATTATTTTTCTTTGTCTCTCGTTTCTTCAATTTTACTTATTATATCTAAAATCTCTTGATAATTAAGCCGGTTCTCCAGAGCGAAGCGAAACGTTTCCATTGACAGTAAGAAGCTCAAATGTGCAATTAAGCTCAAATGCTGTTTAATTGTTTGCGAGATTAGAAGTATTAGCGTATGCACCGGCTTCCCGTCAATTGATTTCAGATCGAGAGGTTTCTTTGGAAAGAAAAAATTAATAAGCGGTTTGCTTTTACCTACCATTAATGGAACCCTCGGATGCGGCAGACTAATTCCGTTTCCTATTGCAGTGCTCATTAATTCTTCTCTATTCTTAAGGAGTTGAATTATTATTTCCCGATCTACGTTTTTTTCAAAATCAATTTGTGAAATCATCTGTTCTATATAAGATGTTTCAGATAGATTGCAGCCGTAATGAAATGATTCCTTCTCAAGTAAAGTATTTAAAGTCTTTATATGATATTCACTTAATTTTTTATGATCTGACACATTGATAGGAAGATTACGCCCCAGTGCCCACTCAATTATTTGATGTT
>JAKAMS010000505.1 GCA_021812745.1 Bacteroidota bacterium
CAGCAATTAAATCAAAATATGATACTTGGAAAAGAACAGTCTAAACTGGCAATTTTGCTGGATCCTGAAGAGGTAATTTGTTATGGTTTAACTCTGGCGCTTCAAAACAAAAATTTTACAAATATCAGCTATTATCAAAAAGAATTATCTGCTTACTACAATAAACAATTAACTGAAAACGGACAACAAAAATTAACTGTTATTCAGAAGCTGTTCAATAATACTATGTTAACCACAAGCGAAGAAGAAACATTTGTTGAGATGGCTAATCACTTTACAATGAATTTATTCTTATACATGCTGACCAGCAATCCGAATAAACAGCAAGTATTCCAATTAGCTAATGATCTGTTGAAAAAATACCCGGACGCGGTTGAAATCAAAAAAATAATTGCAAAATCGTTGGAAGACTCCGGTAAGATTGATGAAGCTATTCTTCTTCTTGAAAATATTGTTGAAAAAGATCAATTCGACCCCACAACATTATTCTACCTTATTTCTTTTTATTTGAAAAAAGGTGCGGAAGATAAAATTAAACCTATAATCGGTAAATTAGAAAAAAATTATTCTCACATACCTGAAGTGATGGAAAGAGTTAGAAAATTAAGAAGAAAACTGTTAATGCTTACAACCGTTCCACTTTAAAAAAGATAAGAAGCATTTTCTGGTATTAAATTCGCTGTAGAAATAAATCCATTATTAAATAAAAAAGAAATTCATCTGTTGAGGTTTATTTGCCAAATTTAACTTTATCAATGATAGTTAAAAACGAAGAAAAATATCTTGCAGAGTGTTTGGAATCCGTAAAAGATATTGTAGATGAAATAGTCGTGGTGGACACGGGGTCATCCGACCGCACAATAGAAATAGCAAAAGAATACGGCGCAAAAATATTTCATTTCAATTGGGTAAATGATTTTTCCGCAGCACGCAATTTCGCTTTAAGAAACTCAAGCGGCGATTGGATACTTTATTTAGATGCCGATGAACGGCTCGAAAGTGATTCCATTAATGAGTTAAAAAAAATAACCCGGTCTAAAAACAAGTATGCATATTTCTGTACTGTGAAAAGTTTAGATCGAATCGAAGGTCGAGATAATTCGATGCGCTACATTCGACTTTTCCCAAATGACAGTAGAGTTGAATTTAGAGGGAAAGTCCATGAACAAATCACTTATTCTTTGACTGAGAATAATTATAAAATATTTCAATCTTCTGTATCAATTATCCATGTCGGCTACAATGTTACCAAAGAAGAGAAAAAAAAGAAGGCAGAGCGAAATTTAATTTTGCTTCTTCAAGAATATTCCGAATCCCAAACAGCTTATTACGCATATCAACTTGCCAACACCTATAATGTGCTGGAGAATTACGATTCTGCAAAAGAATATTTTTTAATTTCTGCCAATTCAAATTCTTTGGCAAAAAATCTTAGAGCAGATTGTTTTTGCTCATTGGCACTTATTCATCACAAATCTTATGAATTAATATTAGCCGAGAAATATTTAAGCGAATCAATCAACTTAAACGAAAATCAGCCCTTTGCATTTCTACTAGGGGCAAAAATTTATCTTCTTGGAAATAAACTCAGTAAGGCAGAGGAATATTGCAGAAAAGCTTTTGAACTGAGCAAAAAATCTTCTCTGCTTTCGCTGCAAAACGAGGTTTTAAGTAAAGTAAATTTAGACGAAGTTATTTATTTCGGAATTTCCGTAGCTCTACTTAATAGGAACATCCAAAGTATTCAATATTACGTGGGTCAACTGATCGAAACATTCAAAAGAGATTATCCCAATGACTTTTCTTTACGAATCAGCGTAATGCAAAAACTTTTCGACGGTAAAGAAATGAGCATATCAGAAAAAGACTGTTTTGAAGAAATGATCAATGAACATAATCTAAATTTGTTTACCTCCTTAATAATTAAAAGTGTGGACAAAGATTACAAATACAATTTATTTTTGAAATTGCGTGAAAAATTTGTAAATAATTCCGACATCATTAAAATGCTTGCAACATCTTTGGATGAAGTGGGAAGGTTAGATCAGGCAATTGATCTTTTGGAAAAGCATAAAAATGAAGATGATCCTGGAATAATGTTATATCTTCTATCATTCTACGTTAAAGCCGGAGACGAAAAAAAAATTAAGGAGACATTCTCAATCCTTTCAAATAGTAAAAACATGCTTCCGGAAATCAAAAAAAAATTGGAATTGATAAAATCTAAACTGCCTGCCGAGTTATTCCGCACAGCCTAATTAATTCTCTTCATTTTTTGTTAAACTTTTCAAAACACGCTTCGATAATATTCTTGAGAACAAAGTGTTCTAATAAAATTAGTCAAGCATGGAAGCTTGAATAAACAAAAACAAAACACATGGAGGTAGTTATGGCATTTTCAGTAAACACAAATCTCGGCGCTTTGCAAGCGTACAACGCATTAGCAAAAGTTAATGCTGGAACAGAAAAAGCACAGCTTCGTTTAGCCACAATGAAGAAAATCAACAGTGTAGCAGACGATACATCTGGTT
>JAKAMS010000506.1 GCA_021812745.1 Bacteroidota bacterium
CCAATAGTCTTTCCAAATTCCGTAAAGCTGATAGTTCAGAATTGTGAATGCCGTTAAACTGCTGGCGGCAATAAAGTAAACTCCGCTTTTCATTTTTGCGATTGGTAGTAATATTGCAATCCAGGCAATATACCACGGATGTACAACCGGAGAAAAGATCATTAATAGCATTAGTGCAAAATAGATCTTCTCAATTAATGCTTTCTTGGAATAATATATTGGAACAAGTGAAACCACCAATAATATTCCGCATATCAAACGCGATGTCTGATTGTTGCTAAATATAGTATTGAAAATGTTGAACACAAATCCATTGAAATACCAATTCTTTGTGAATATGAAAAACGCTTCAAATGGATTTGTTGTTGTAATGTATGGTATGAACTGAACAAAGAATGCGATAAATGGAATCACTGCAATTTTTATCTTATCTAAAATATTCTTCTCATTCAAAAAGAAGATCGGAATAATAACTAAACCAACCGGTTTTATGGAAAAAGAAAGTCCAAGAAAAATTGCAGAAAGAATTTTTTTGTTATCGAAATAGAAAAACAACGAGAAGAGAAGAAGCGGTAAACCAAAACCATCCAGATGCGCATCAATTCCAAATTGAAAAATTGAAAGGGGACATAATGCGTAAAGAAGCGAATACTTCAAATCAATTTTCATTTTTTTTATGAGAAGAAATATTGCCGCGAGAGTTAACATCTCAAATAGGAAAAGCAAAAATTTGTAACCCCAGACAGACTCTCCGCTTAATTTATAGCCTGTATAAAACAACCATTGACTTAACGGGAAATAAATTGTTTTCATCTCTTTGAAATTGAGCGCTGCCGGCAATAGGTCAGAGTGGAATGAATTTAAATGCTCATCAATTGGTATGTATAAATAAGGATTTATTCCGTTCGATTGAATTTTACCGTCCCACATATAGCGGTAAACATCGTCCGACCCAATTGGCGTAGTTGAAATAAAACTCAGACGTAATAGCAATGCGAAAAATATCAGCAGGTAAACATCCTTTGTGCGGATCTCATTTTTGAAAATGTACCAGCTTATAAAAAGATAAATTGCAGAAGAGATAATGAATACCGTTGTGTAAGAAATTATAGCAATCAAGCTTAGAAAATGTAACAACGAGATGGACACTAAAAGCGCTGCCGAAGAGACAAAAAGCAATATTTTATTTTTTGTGGTCATTTCTTAAAAGAATTTGGTGCAAGATAATCAAACAGCTTAAACCGTAAAAACCAAAAATGAAATGTTGAATCTTAGAAATGGAATTGATTTTCAAATTTCTGATGAAGAAGCTTATCGTGATATTTGTCTTCGTCTGTGTTTATTCTTTCTTCGTTGTTATATCCGGATCGGATTTCTTTTATAGCAACCGTCATAGCAAATTCATCAACATTATAAATTATTCTCCAAGTTCGGTAAGCTAAAATGTAATCTCCGGTATCGTTGGCTGTGATTCTTTTCCTGGAATCATCTGTAGGATTAAATTCTAGTTGAAGGCGTGAAAAATCTATTAGATTAATATTGGCAGTTTCTTTAAGCCAACTGCACTGAGTAACTGCAAGCGGCTCAAAACGAACTTCAAAAATATTTTCAATACCATTTTTGACCCATCCTGTTGCCGCGTTGGGGAATGAATCTGAATAAGGAAGGTATGGTTTGATGTCAATTACCGGGCTGCCATCAAGGATATCTGATTCCGAAATAAATATTTTTAATCCTTCTACCTTTTCTAATTTAACGCAGCTCATTCCAATTCGGTTTGGTCTGTACGGCGCGCGCGATGCAAACACACCCACTTTTTTTCTTGTATGCCGTGGCGGATTGACTAACGGTTTCCAATTGTTATTCAAATGAAATTGATATATAACCCAGATTCTTTCGAAACCATCTAAATCTTTTACCGCTTGCTCGTAATTATTATTCGGAATCAGTTCTATCACAGAAATTTTTCCACCCGCCAGCACACCTTGTCTGGGAGTTTCGTACCTGTACACAAGATCAGAATGCAGATAGCCAACCGGTTCTATTATTATTTCTTTAGTCATTGGCAATTTTTTAGATGAAAATTACAATTAAATATTACTAACGGAAAATAGAAGTATCGCTGTTGAAGTTTTTAATCCGACGATAATCGCTACATATTTTGACAGCAGTTATCTCTATCTATTTAACAAGGTTAGAGATTTGTTGTAAAATTATTTAGCTATGGTCCTCAAAAATTTGTCAAAAAACTACTGCAATACCTCTCACTTTAGAGCTTTTATTTCTGGTACGCGCTTTGTCCATTAGGAAGTAATTGTTAACAATAGAGGAAAAGAGAAATGTCAAAGAGAATTTTATTAATTGATGATGAACCGTCTTTACGAAGGTCTATCTCGATTGGACTGAATCAAAGAGGAATTGACGTTGAACTTTGCGAAAACGGAATCAGCGCATTGAACAAAATTGATTTGTATCAGAAGAATGAAGTAAACCTGGACACAATCGTTCTCGATATACAATTGCC
>JAKAMS010000057.1 GCA_021812745.1 Bacteroidota bacterium
AAAAGAGTATTCTCGTCAACCGGTTCGTTCTTTGTAATGTCCTTAACGCCGTATCCTTTTGCAAAGATCACCGAATCGTTTTTAACTATTGCAACTGAAAAGCCGGGCATTTTCCAATCTGCCATTGCTTTGGTAATAAAGGCATCAATCTTCTGAATCTTGTCTTGCTGTGCGTGCGAATTTGTGAAGATGAATACAAATAGTAAAAGGGATGAATAGAAAAAAAATTTTCTTGATTTCATGTTTTAACTCCGGATGAATAATTAGAGAAATAGCTGTTGCTTTAGATGCAGAATTGATGTCTCTTGCTAACGGTCTTGCACTTGCTCTTAATCTACAGACGCTATTTCTGCCGTTTGTACTTTCCTATCAAAGTTGCTTCGGCTAAAATATGCCCTTTCATAGCATCGAGCAATTGTTTTTTAGTTGTACTTTCTTTTAGCGGAAGCAGAATATCAAGAGCGTAGAGTTTGAAAAAATATCTGTGAGTTCCGGAGGGAGGGCAAGGTCCGCCATAATTGTTTTTTCGGAAATCATTCATTCCTTCAATTGTGCCTTTGGGCAAATTATGCTTTGATGACGATTCCTCTTTCAGTTCTCTTGTGTCTGAGGGAATATTAAAAAGAATCCAATGAACCCAATCGCCAATAGGTGCGTCGGGATCGTTGCTAATGATGGCGAATGATTTAGTGTTTGCAGGCGGTGTAGTCCATGCAAGCGGGGGAGAAATATTTGCTCCATCGCATGTGTATTTGGCGGGAATTAACTCTCCATTATTAAATGAATGACTCGAAATTCTAAAATCCATTTTAACCTCAATCGTGTTGTTATGAAAGAGATCAACATTTGCAAACGATAAAAGAAAAAGTATTGTAGTGTAAATATTATATAATGCGGAATTGAACATTTAGTTACTCGCTAATTTCTTCCATTAAATTTATCTTAAAAAACTGTGGAAATTTTCTTATCACGCAATGCCCTATCATCTCCGCGATCTCTTCGGATTCCAGAAGATTAGTGTTTATAACGGAATGATATAGGAGCGGGTCGTCTATATCTTTATGAAAATATTTCCAGTGATAATTTTTTCTCTCTTCGTCTTCCCGCTTAATAAACTCGCTTGCCGTTTTGTGATCTACATTATAAAGCCGCATTGCATTTTCAATCCTGAAATTTAATGGTGCCACAAGCCGAAGATGAAAAGCGTTCGACTTTTTTGACAGAACAATATTGGCGGCTCTTCCAACAATTATTGCATTTCCGAACTCGGCAAGTTTCATGATTGTATGTGTAGTCTTGTGCAGCAGGTAAATTTTTGAAGGAGAGATTCCGAGAATTTCTCCGAACCATGAATCAACTTTTGTGGGTTTCTCTTCAATTAAAAATTTTCTGAAATGATCCGGAAGATGATGGTCTTCCATTATCTTTTCAATAAGAGTGCGGTCGAATAATGTCCAGTCATTGTAATCATCAATTGCGCGCCTGTTAAAATACTCGGTTAGTTTTTCGCATATAGCTACTGCGCCAATACCTGTCTCGCGGGAAATTGTAACTATCGGTCCGGGATTTGTTTTGCGTTTGTGAACTTTTGCTTCGTCTGTTTCTTGATAATGCCGGTCAATGTAGATGCGGGCTTTTTCGTAAGTGCCAAGGACTTTCATTTTACACCTCCGGGTAAGTTATAAATGGAGGAGAGGAAATTTCCACATGAAATTTAGTGAAATTAGGAATAAGTGTGAATATCTAGAAAAAAACACGGAAGGATTGGTTATCCTTCCGTGCTGATTAAGAAGTGAGAATTGCTTTTTAATCCATCTTAGGATGTTGCTTATGAAAGTCTGTTGCGTCTTGAAACATTTTTGCGAACGCAATAATTTTTGCTTCATCAAATAATCTTCCCATAAAAGTAATGCTGGTTAAAGTTCCTTTTTTTGTAAAACCGGTCGGCACTACAACACATGGATTACCTGTTAGATTTGTCAGAAGCAAATTATTTCCTTCCCAAGAAGGCGCAATATAGAGATCAACCTTCTCCATCATTTTTTGCATTTCTTGAATAAGCATGTAACGAATTCTGTTTGCGTTAATATATTCTACCGCGGGAATGAAACGTGAAGCGCGAAAAATATTTGGCCAAGCACCTTTGAATTGACGGGCAAGCAAATCATCTTTATTCGACCGTGTGAGTTCATCAAATGCTGCGCCTGCTTCGGCAGTTAAAATTATCGCTATATCATTAGTCGCAATGTCAGGAAGTTCAATCGGAATCAATTGCACTCCGAGTTCCTCAAGTTTTTTTAAGACCAGAGAATCATTCTGATGGAACAAATATTTCTTTTCAAAATCATTTTTCAAGTATCCAATTTTCATTTTTTTAAAATCAAGTTTTGGCTGATAGTTGAACGCCGCGTCGTATAAAGTCTGATCAATTCCATCCTTGCCATAGATGGCATTGAAGACAATTGCAAGATCTTCTGCATTGCGGCAGATAGGACCTATTTTATCCATTGACCAGCTTAAAGCCATTGCGCCGGTTCTGCTAACTCTGCCGTACGTCGGGCGCAATCCTGTAACTCCACAAACTGTTGATGGAGAAACTATTGAACCCCAAGTCTCTGTACCAATTGCAAACGGAAGCAATCCTGCCGAGACTGAAGACGCAGAGCCCGCGGAAGAACCGCTCGATCCTTTAGTCGTATCCCAAGGGTTGCGCGTCATACCGCCGAACCAAACATCGTCCATAGCAAGTTCGCCCATAGAAAGTTTAGCGCAGAGAATCGCACCTGCATTTTCCAAATTTTTAATTACTGTCGCGTCTTCATCGTTCAACTGATTTTTATACGGCGCAGCGCCCCATGTTGTCTTGTATCCTTTGGAATTAAGAAGGTCTTTAACTCCAAATGGAATTCCATGAAGCATTCCGCGGTATTTTCCTTTAGATATTTCCGCATCCATTTTTTTTGCTTGAGCAAGCGCGCGTTCTTCCGTGAGTGTAATAACGCTATGCAGTTTCGGTCCGTATTTTTTTAATCTCTCCAGATAAAATTTTGTCAGTTGTGTTGAAGTGATTTTTTTTGTCCTGATTAACTGCGCAAGCTCGCCGATTGAATAAAAAGTAATATCATCAATATTCTTAGGCATCTTGACGTATGAGTAATTGCTGAACTTTAGCGGTTTCTGTTTCTGATCGAACTTAAAAGCAACGGGAATGGGATTAAATAATATTGCCGGAGGAATGCTGTTATCTAGATGAACTTTGCGAATGTTCTCGTAATTATTTAATTGATCGTTAAGCGCATCCTGCATCGAATCACGTTCGGCATCCGTGAATTCAAGTCCGATTATTTTTTCTGCATTTGGAATCATTTCTTTTTTAATCTTGCTCTCTTTCTGCTGAGCAAAGAAGGATGCGTTGAAAAGAAATAATCCTGAAAAAAGAACAAATAGAATATTGCGGCTGTAATGTTTCATCATTTTTCCTCTTTAACAAAGATTGGTTTTGATTAAAATTAGGTATTGAACTAAAAGGAAACAAGAAAGATTTTTCCTAAATTTGCCGCATGAAAATTGAAAACTATAAACATATTATCTGGGATTGGAACGGTACAATAATGAACGACGTTGATCTTAGCGTCGCTCTAATTAACGGGCTGCTTGTTACACGTGGACTTGAAGCATTATCCGTTGCTTCCTACAGAGATGTGTTTACAATTCCCGTTAAAAATTATTATTCCAAACTCGGTTTTGATTTTTCGAAAGAGTCGTTTGAGATTATAGGTAAAGAATGGGTAGATGGTTACGAAAGAAGAAAATTCGAATGCGGACTTTATGACAGCGCTAAAAATATTCTTCTGAAAATTAATAATATGGGAATCGGTCAATCAATTCTTTCAGCTTATTCCCAGCACACTCTCGAAGAGATGGTCGAGTTTTATGGACTGACTAAATATTTCACTCACATAGTTGGTCTTGATAATATCTATGCGGCGAGCAAACTTCATCTCGGCAAAGATTTGATGAAAAGATTAGGTAACGGAAAAGGAGAAACACTTCTAATTGGCGATACGGAACATGATCACGAAGTAGCTGTGGAAATTGGAGCTGATTGTGTCTTAATTGCAAACGGACATCAGAGTAAAGATAAATTGGAAAAACTCGGCTGCGCTGTTTACCCGAATTTAAATTCCCTCCTTGGAGGGTAAAGTAATAGTAAACAAACTCATCGGATCAATTCTTTTTTTATACCATTGAACACCGAGATGCAAATGAGGGCCTGTCGCACGTCCGGTTGAACCGGCAAGACCGATCACTTCGCCTTTTCTTACTTTCTGATTATTCTTTGCAAGAAGCTTACTCATATGAAGATAGACGCTTGTTAATCCCTGTCCGTGATCAAGAAGAATAAAATTACCGTTGTAGTAAAAATTATCTCCGGCGATACGGACAATTCCATCGCTTATTGCACGTATGGAGTCTCCTACTTCGGCGGCAAAATCAAGTCCGTTATGAATATTAGCTTTCTTTCCATTGAGAATTCTTTGACTTCCGAATACGCTTCTAATATCAACGCTGTCAACCGGATATGCAAAGCCGGAGATGAACAAAGCGGTTTTTAATTTGCCGACCTTTGCGCGCGCAGCTTTCATCAACTGAGCTTCTCGTTTAATTTTTTTTAATTCTCTTCTTGGAGGCGTTACATATTTTTTTGCAATTGTTAAACTCTGTTCTTCGTACTCGCGCGGTTCAAGAGTGTATTCGAACGTTTCTACTTTTTTATTTTTAAAACGCACTTTTAATTTAGATATACCTTTCGCATCACGGTCAAACCCAAAGACAAACACGCCGGATTTATCAATCTGTAAATTCGCACCGTTTAACTGTGCGCTTTTAATATTTTTCCCAATACCAATAATAATTCCGCCCTGTTTTGCTTCTCCGTAAAATTGTATTTCTTGTGCAGTAATTGTCGTGAATAATAATATAATAGAGATGAAAAATTTTTTCACTAAGAAGTTTCCCGCAAATATTTATTGAATAAATGGAATAGTAAAACACTGTTAAAGAATTGACCAATACGCCGAAAGTTGGCCTGAAAAATATCGGTAGCTTGAATTATCACGCGACGCACTTCCAATACTAATTTTTCCGGAGAGGATTAATTTTTTAATCGGAGTGTATTGCGCGTCTATGTGACCTTCGAGAGCAATCAAAGTGCTCTGAGGAATTAAACCGATTTTTCCGCCGATAGAAACTTTTAACTTTTCTGTTTTATCAAGATCGTTGTCTAGCCAAAGAGAATGCGATTCAAAATTACGCGGTGAATAGTAGTAGCTGGATTTATATTTATAATTTGAATAAGCATATTCATAGCCGATTGCTATATCCGGCCAAAAATATTTTCCAAGTCTAATATTGAAATCATTTCCGGCATTGCCGTCATCAACCCCGATATATTGAAAATAACCGGAGATTTTCAATCCGTCTCTATTTCTATAATAAGAATCTATTTTATATAGAGAAGCATAATAGCGCAGATCTATCAGATAAGGAGAGTAGAGTATGCTAACGGCGTCGGAATTTTGATAAGTAAGCCCCACTCTAATTGTGTCTTTTTTTTCAAAAACGAAAAAAGCATCATGATCATCCCGTGTAAATTTACCTAGCGAACCGCTGATTCCTATTCCAACTCCCATGCTAATATTAGTTCCGGCTCTTAGAAGAATTAATCCTTTAAAAGTTGTAAAGAGTTGGCTTCCTACAAAAGGAGTACCCGCATCGTCCATGCTGCTTAACACATCTTGATTAAGACTCGCTTGGCTGGCATGCATAGAGCTTCGCATGAATGAAACCCCAAAAGAGAGAAAATTAGTAACGCCGAGTTCGAGTCTGCCTCCGGCGCTCAAAATTCTAAAACTTAGATTGTCTGTGTAATAAGATAGTGACGGACCGAAGCCGATACTGTTTGGAAAAGTTTCAAAAATTGCCGCAATGCCTGTAACCGGAAGCCATCCCTTGCGTTGTTTTACCATACTTACCTGTGCGGAGTCGAGCTTCCAATCAAGAAGATTATTATAAACCGTACGGGCAGAATCATTTTTTGCCATCTTTGCGTAAGAATCACCAAGGTATAAATTCGCTTCAAAATCAGACGAATCTTGTTTTACCAAGTCTTTATATTCACGAAGCGCACTAACTGAATCTCCCGTTGCAAAATAAAGTGCGGCTCTCTGTTTTTGAGCGTCGTAATTTTCTCCGTATGAAAGCACTTTGTTGTAAGTGTTTAGAGCTTCAGGGTATTTCTTTGCGCTGAAAAGAACGTCTCCATATTCTTTTAGAATTAATGTAGAAGGTTCGGCTTTAGACATATAATCTTCATAGAACGGAAGAGCTGCTGCATAATCTTTTTCAACTACTTTTTCTCTTCCTTGTTCAAGAATAGCGTAAAGTTTTTCTTCTTCGGCACGCATCTTTTGCCAGTCAATATTGGATTGCAGCTTAATAACATCTTCGTTAGCCGGTTCAAGCGCTTTTGCTTTGTCCTCATATTCCTGTGCCGCGGTAAAATCTTGTTCAATTAGTTTGATTGATCCCATAGAGATAAATGCCGGAACAGAATTAGGTCTCTCTTTCAAAACATTGTCCAGATATTTTTTTGCAAGATCAATATCGCGGTTGATCCAGACAGAAACTTGCGCGCGGAAAAGCTGATAATCGAGATTGTCAGGATAATCAACTAAAAGTTTATCTGTGATATCAATTGCTTTGTCAAATTCACGGTTCCATGCAGACACTCTTGCCCACCTGTATCTGAGCGCCGGATCTTTCTCATCGGGATACTTTTCAAAATATTTATCGAGTATAACTTGGGCGCTGTCATATTCTTGCAAATTCTCATGATACTCTGCTATTAACTTCAAAGCTTCTTTATCGTCGGGATTTAATGCAAAACGCACTTTGGCGCTGTCTAATTTTTCCCGGTAAGTTGTAGTTCTTAGATTAACAACATAATCTAATTTCTCTTTGTAGCGGGGATCATCCGGATTGGTTGTTCCGATGATTAGTAATTGCTGATAAGCTTCTTCAATCCGGGCTGCTTTGAGCAACTCATCAACAAGTTCGTAGCGCGATTCAATATCGGCAGGAGTCTTTTTTAAAATTCTATAAAGCCGGTCAATGGGATATTCTTTTTCGAATGCGCGCGGACTTTCTTGAGTTAAGTAAGCTTTGTTGTTCACCATGTCTAAGCCGTCTTGTGCTTCTTTGAAAAACGGTTTAAATCCAAGTGCGGTTTCAAAAGCTTTTTTAGCGATTGCGTATTTACTAAGCCACATAGTGAAATATCCGTAGCGGCTCCACAAACGCCAATCTTCCGGAAAGCGTTCAACATATTTTTTTAAAATACGTTCGCCTTTAACAATGCTTCCGGTATGTGTAAGAATTAGTGTGTAACGAATAACTTCATCCGGAGAAGCATTATCATCTCTTGCTAAATATTGGTCATACCATTCTTCAGCTTTATCCCAAATCTCCATCCAAGCATATGATTTTCCAATTTCGAGATAATTGACCGCCTTATTCGGATCAATTGCAATTTCGCGCAGATGACCTTCAATTTTTTTATTAAGGAGTGGATACCAGATATCAATCAAACGCTGAAGATTTTTTTCATATTCGGCTCTTTTGGTTGAGCTTACTGTTTCGGTTGCTATTGCGCGTCTGTAATCAAGGCGGGCATTTTCGTATTGCTGGCGTTTCTCGAAACAAAGTCCGCGTAAATTATATCCGTCGGATTCCTGCGGATTGGCGGTAATATATTTATTGAGCTGGTCAATAGCTTCGCCGTATCTTCCGGCTTGCATATGTGATAGTGCAGTTCTTTTCAGTTCACTAACATCAACTCTCTGCGCTTCCAAAAATTGCGGAAGAATAAAAAGAGAAAGTAAAAAGTAAAATTTAATTCGGGATAAAATCATAATCCTCGTTAATGTGCTCTATATAAACAACAACTGTAAAGAAATTGAATAAAACAACTCACCGCCTATTCTCACTTTCAATTTATCAAAAATTATGCAAAAAGTAATGAAGTAATGATAAATAGGATTACAGCTTGTTTTGTGGCAATTGATAAAAAGAGGAGCCGGTCTTGAAGGGATAATATGAGACGGTTTTCAATTCCGTCTCATATTAAAATTGGAAATAGATAAACGGCTGAATGTCCGCGGTCTTGAATTGTGCGACAATCCAAATTGCAAGTACGAAAATCAAAATTTTTAAAGGAAGCGGCATTGCAGTAATAATTTTTTGAAGCCATGTTCCAAGTCTGGATGGTAAAAAGTGAAATAAGTAACCAATTGCAATTAACCCAAGAATCAGCGGAAGTTTTTCGGCGAATTGCCAGAAAACTTCTCCATGGAAAAAATTAAAAATCTGATCGAGCATATCAACTACACTTTGGAAATCTTTAGCACGGAAAATTAAAAACGATAACGCTACAAGATGAAATGTAATGACAATCTGGAAGAATCTTAAAAATCTTGTGTTGTAAATGCGTAAAAATTTATAAAGTTTTTCTTTCGGCTTCTTGAAGAATAAAGAGATAGACATCAGCGTGCCGTGAAAAACACCCCACAGAATAAAATTCCACCCGGCGCCGTGCCATAAACCGCACACAAAAAATGTAACAACAAGAGCAATAACATTCCCAAAGATTTTCAAGCTGCGCGAAGAGATTTGAATCGGTTTGAATAAATAATCGAGCAGCCATTTAGAAAGTGAAATATGCCATCTCCGCCAGAAATCTGCTATGCTTGTTGCTTTGAAAGGATAATTGAAATTATCCATTAATTTAAATCCGAGAAGAAGCGCAATTCCTATTGCCATATCGGAGTAGCCGGAGAAGTCGCAATAGATTTGAAGCACGTAACCGTAAATTGCCAATAAATTTTCAACTCCGGTATAACGTAAAGGGAAATCGAAAATCCGATCTACAAAATTTAGACTGATATAATCCGCAACAACAACTTTCTTAAACAAGCCAAGCATAATTAAAAAGAGCGCACGCCCAATATCTTCTTTGGAAATAAACGGTTCGCGCTCAATCTGCGGTAGAAAATCCGCGGCGCGGTCAATCGGTCCGAGTAAAATATTGGGGAAGAAGAAAACGTATAAACTGAAATCGCGCAAACTGTTTGTGGGTTTGAGAGTGTCGTAATAAATATCGAACACATACGTGAGCGATTTAAATGTGTAAAAAGAAATTCCAATCGGAAGAAAGATTGCAAGCGGATCTATAGTATGTTTGCTTATATCGGCAATGATTTGCAGAATAAAGTTTGTGTATTTGAAATAGCCGAGAAGTGCAATATTAAGAATAAGAGCAAGAGCAAGAAACAATCTTTTGATAGGGAAGCGGTCCGTACCGGCTATCCATTTGCCGATATAAAAATTTGCAACAGCGGAAACAACCAGAATTAAGAAATAAAATCCAGCAGCTTTATAATAGAAGTAAAGAGAAAAAGAAATCAGCAATAATATTCTTGCGGCTTTGTTCTTTCCAAGCAGATTATAAAAAATTAGAAATCCTAAGAAGAGAAAGAGGAATAAACTTGTGCTGAAGATAAGCGGATCGCTCGGATCGTATTTTAAGAGAGAAAAAATTTTTTCGAGACTGATTGATGAGAACATAGGCAGAAAATTCTGATTGATGATTAGTTAATTTTAATAGAACGCGGATTACCATGATATCTTTATGATTGATCATAACAAATCATAATCATCATAAAAATCAGCGTTCCACAGCTTTATTGTTTGCCGGTTTTAATATCAACAAGTTTTTGAAGATCACCAACGTTTTTCAAGCGCAACACTTCATAACTCTTGAATTTCACGTTGAAAGATTTTTCAACAGCCAAAATTATATTTACGTGATTCAGCGAATCCCAACCCGGTACTTCGGGCGCCATAGTTTCGTCCTGAAGATCGAAATCGTCCAAATTAAGTTCTGTTAGAATTACTTTTTTTAGTTCTTGTGAAATCATTATCTGCTCCAAACTTGTTTGTCTTCGCGGCTTAGAATTCTTTCTTTATTTGCGCTTCTGCCGGGCTTGCCCGCAGAACTTTTAATTAACCATCTCGGCGGTACAAGATAAACTTTATGAATATTAACGTCTATTGCCATTCCGGCTTTCAAAATATCCAAACGAATCTTATTCCTTTCTGCTTCAGTTTCATCTTTTGTTTCAGCTACGACTGCTATCTGTTCGGTTCCCATTTTTTCGTCTTCTTCACCAAAAGAAATTACGCGTCCCGGAATTATTCCTTCAACTTGATTCATCGCGTCTTCAATATCTTCCGGATAAATATTTTTGCCGGCAACAATTATCAAATCTTTTTTTCTGCCGATTATAAAAAATTCATCTTGATATCTGAAACCCCAATCTCCGGTAAAGTACCAGCCGTTCTCAACAACTTCTGCGGTCTTTTCCGGATAATTCCGGTAGCCGTCAAACATGGAAACTGATTTAACAGCTACTTCGCCAACAATTCCATCGGCAACGTCTTTCCGGTTTTCGTCAACAATCCGGGCGTCGCATCCGTCAATAAGCTTTCCGCAAGAGACCGAAACACGTTTAACGGAATCATCATCTGCGAGTTTTAGAAAGCCGCGCGATAATTCATTTCTATCAACAACTAATTCTTTAATTGTTTTTCCCGGTTCGGTAAGTGTAAGGCAAAGAGAAACTTCCGCCATTCCATACAATACTGTAAGTGCAAGCGGGTTGAATCCATACTTCACAAATTTTTCTGAAAATTTTATGTGGCTATCATGCCGCACAGGTTCTGCGCCGTTAACAACTAATCTTAAACTCTCAAGCGAGA
>JAKAMS010000058.1 GCA_021812745.1 Bacteroidota bacterium
AAACAATGGGTTATGAAGTTGCCGAACAGATGATCTGGAATTTACCCGATGTAATTATTTATCCAACCGGAGGCGGAACGGGATTGATTGGAATGTGGAAAGCATTTGACGAAATGGAAAAATTAGGGTGGATTAATTCAAAGCGACCGCGAATGGTCACGGTTCAATCAACCGGATGTGCGCCAATGGTAAAAGCATTTGATGACGGAAAAGAATTTGCCGAAATGTGGAGCGGTGCAAAAACAATTGCAGATGGTTTGCGCGTTCCAGTGGCAGTTGGTGATTTTCTAATTCTTCGCGCGATAAGAGAGAGCAATGGAACAGCTATTGCCGTAAGCGATGAAGAAATTTTTGAATCAACAAATACGATAGGTAGAACCGAAGGAATATTTGCTGCGCCAGAAGGCGGCGCTACTTTTGCAGCGTTAAAACATCTTTTAAAAAACGGCTGGATAAGTTCTGAAGAAAAAGTTGTACTGTTTAATACAGGAAGCGGGCACAAGTATATGCATCTGTGGAAATAATAATTTTTTACTCCTTCAATCCCAGACAATCCATTAGTCTGTCGTGTGCATCTTCGGAGATGGTAACATTGTACTTTTTGTAAAACTCGATTGTTGTCTCCACTGAGTTGAAGTAATGTTTGCAGTTATCACAATTCTCGAGATGAGCTTTGATAGAAATGCACTTTGACGAATTAAGTTCTTCGCC
The DNA here is from genome assembly GCA_021812745.1 of Bacteroidota bacterium. The sequence continues at coordinate 712 of JAKAMS010000058.1, forward strand.
AAGATTATCGCAGATGTGTGCCATCACATCTTTACATATAGGTTTATTCTCGCTCATATTTGAATCTCTCGTTTAATTCATCTCTTAAAAATGCCCGCGCTCTATGCAAGCGCGACTTTACAGCCGGAACAGTCAACTCTACCATTTTTGCAGTCTCTTCGGTAGACAATCCTTCAACATCCCGAAGCATAAAAACAATTCTGTAATCGGCAGGTAGTTTCTCAATTGCCTTATCCAAAAAATCTTTCAGCTCATTATTTTCTGTAATTTTATCCGGAGTTACTTTCCAATCAGCAATACTTTTTTCATCAATTACGGCATCTTCGTCTTCAAATGAAGCAAATTCGTATTTGCCTGTAGAGCGTGCAAGCATCAAACAATGATTTGACACAACACGATATAGCCATGTTGAAAGTTTCGATTCTCCGCTGAACTGCTTTATATTTTTAACCATGCTCAAAAATGTTTCCTGCATGGTATGCTCTGCTTTTTCTTTATTTCTGCAAATCTTAAAGGAGAAATTAAAAACAGTCTGTTCGTAAAGTTTTACAAGCTCAGTTAAAGCTTTTTTATCACCGAGCTGAGCTTGTTCAATAAGTTTTAGTTCGTCCATGTAATTTGATGCTTTTATTTTAATTGAGATTCACCATTTGCATCTAAACTGCGCCATAAATAAAGACTTGCAATGGAACAATACGGATGCCAATTGTTTTTCTTTGCTATCGAATGGATTTTTTTCTCATCCGGCATTTTTTTCAAGCCGTAATTTACCATTATAGATTTACGAATACCAAGATCACCGACAGGAAGGACGTTAAATCTCCCCAGAGTAAAGATTAAAAACATATGAGAAGTCCAGATTCCTATTCCTTTTACCTTTGTTAGTTCTGCAATAATTTCGTCATCCGACATTTTTGAAAATCCTTTTAGCTTCAGCTCACCGGAAATAATTTTTTGCGAGAGATCTTTAACATACTTCACTTTAGCGTTTGATAACCCAACAGAGCGTAAGACTGCATCATCTGTCTGTAAAATTATTTCAGGCATGGGCTTATTCTTAAATAGATTAAAAAACTTTTTTTCTATAGCCGCCGCCGCGTACATTGATAACTGCTGACCGATAATGGAGCCGAGTAACAAATCAAAATATTTCTTATGGCTTGCCAAATTGATAATGCCAAAGTTTTTTATTATTGTTGAGAGCACTTTATCGTTCTTGGAAAGGTGTTTAACAGCAAGAGCAATTTCGCTTTTGGGCATTAATTACCTCAATAAATATCCGTTAAATGGAAAATCAAATACTAATAACATTAAGTCGTAACAAATTACTTAAAAACGCCGATATATCGAAAATTAACCTAAGTGGCGTGCGCGGTCGGTTAATAACTATTGGAGAAGGGGAAATTCTTTACCGCGAAGGTGATATTGCGGATATAATTTACCTTATAGCCAGCGGCGAAATAAATATTTTGAAAAAACGCCTTCTTGGTAAAACGAAATCATATATTTTCAGCGAAAACGATTTTTTTGGACATGAAGAATTTTTTGAAGAAACCTCGCGCACATCAACAGCTGTTGCGCTAAGAGATTCTTACTTAATTGCATTAACGCGGGAAGAAATTGAAACTTTGATTCAACGCGACGATGAAATCCTAATTAATCTTCGCGAACCCATTGCAGAGATTGATGAAGAAATGATTTCTGCTAATGAAGCTGCCCGAAGTACAGTTGATCAAACAACAAAAGATGTGACGACTTCCGCCGAAAATTTACGCTGGACCTCGATTAATGAAGCCAAAGTAGATGATGTTGGGGAAGCGAAAAAAGATGTAGAGCCAGAACCGCAAGAATTTTTTAAATCAATTTCAGATACTTCGAGAGCAAAAGAAGAAAATAATCTTATTCATCCTATTGATAATCCGGCATCCGTTCCCGGATCAATTCCAACCCTGGCGAGAGAATTTACTTTTGATGAAAACGCATTCTTAAACGAAGATGGAATTCCTAAAGCAGAAGTTGAATTGCCGGATGAGCCGCAAGCGGAATCACAAAAAACAGACGATGGTTTAAGTGATGCGCTGTTTAATATTCTGAGCGGTAATACAACGGAAACATTTGAAACTCACAAAAAAATAGATGTAACTGCAGAAAAAGAAAACGATGAAGCATTCTTTCAAAGTTTTGGTTTAACAGATGAACCGATCGTTTCCCGGAAGAAATTAACCGGTGAAATTCCGGCACAGAAAGAGGAACCATTATTCAGCTCAGAAAAATTAACTCATGAACCGCAACAAGAAATAATGGAACAGCCGGCAGATTCACTAGCGGCAGGAGATTATAAAGCGGATGTTGATTTTGATAGAGAAGAGAAAAAAACTAAAGAGATTGAACCGCGGGAAATTCCCGAAGAAAAGTTTAACAAGTCGCCCGCTCCGGTAGAAACTTCCAAGTTCGATTCACAAATGGAGGAAGAGATGAACGCCGACGAACTTCAAATGATTATTAAAGCTGCGGAGCTTGTAAACTCCACCATTCGTGTTGATGAAGTTTTAAAAAATATTATTGATGTTGCAAAAGATTTAACTCACTCGGACCGCGGCACTCTTTATCTAGTTGATAATGAAAAAGGTGAATTATGGTCGCTGATTACGCTTGGTGATGAGATGAGGGAAATCCGCCTGAAAATTGGCGAAGGTCTTGCGGGGTTTGTGGCAGAAAGCGGTGAGACGATTAACATAAAAGATGTTCATAAAGATTCACGGTTCAAAGCGGATTTTGACAAAGCGAGCGGTTATACTACAAAAAATATGATCTGCTTCCCGATCAAGAATAACAAGGGTAATATCGTTGGTGTTCTTCAGCTTCTTAATAGTGCAAACGGAGAATTCACAAAACGGGACGAAGAATTTTTGGCTGCGCTGTCAATTCATTCTGCCATTGCGCTTAATAATGCTGAATTAGTTGAAAAACTTTTGCAGGGAGAAAGAGTTCAATCGCTTGGCAAAATGGCTAACTTTTTAATTCAGGATATTAAAAAGCCGATTCTTGTTAGTAAAAGATACGCTGAACATCTGCGGACTAAATCGTTGCCTCCGGACGCTGTTCAAGTTCTTGATATGCTGCTTGAACAATTAAATCAAGTTGCGGATTTGGTTCAGACAACATCTAGCTATTCCGAAGGAAAAACAGTCCTTAGAATGTTAAACGTGAGTTTGAATAGTACGTTTACAGATTACGCTTCGCGCATTGAGCAATTTGTTGCAAGCCGTAACTGCCAAATACAAAATGAATTTGATAAAGATGTTACGGCTAAACTTGATGTGAAAGAATTCTATCAGACTTATCAGCACATAATTAAAAACGCTTGCGATGCAATGCCGGAAGGAGGTAAAATCATTATCTCCACTAAACGGGCAGATAAAAAAGTCGAGATTTATTTTAAGGATAACGGGCTTGGCATTTCTGACGGATTCAAAGATAAAATTTTTGAACCGTTTATGACACTTGGCAAAAAAGAGGGTACGGGGCTCGGACTCTCGATCACGAAAAAAATTGTGGAAGCTCATGAAGGCACAATAAGTGTTCAAAGCGCACTGGGCGAAGGCGCTACATTTATAATTACACTCCCGATCGCATCGGCATTTTAGTCGTTCTCATTCCGGCTGAAAATGCTAACTGCGAACGAACCGGTTTCGATTCTTATATATGCAAAATAATTTAATTACCATCCTTGGTCCTACTGCTGTTGGAAAAACATTTCTCGGCGCCTCGCTTGCCAATCATTTCGGAGGAGAAATAATCTCCGCCGACTCGCGTCAGGTCTATAAAGGAATGGATGTTGGTACGGGGAAAGATTTAGACGATTATATTATTAACGGAAAAACCATTCCCTATCATTTGGTGGATGTAATTAAGCCGGATGACGAGTTTAATTTATTTCTCTTCAATAAACAGTTCTACCAAGCTTATAATGAAATAACTTCGCGCAAAAAAATCCCGTTTCTTGTCGGCGGAACCGGCTTATATCTTCATTCCATTCTGAAAGGTTATGAACTAAATAAGGTTGAGTTTGACGATAAACGCTTCTCTGAATTGAACAATCTTACAATTGAGCGTCTGACTTCGATTTTAAAAAAGCTGAATCCGTCTCTTCATAATACCACAGACATGCTTATAAAAGACCGGATAATGCGCGCTATTATAATTGCTGAATCCGAGAATAATAATGAAGTGGAGAAAAAGAAGGTCTCTTCTTTAATAATTGGTGTTAGGCTTGAAAGGGAAGAGATAAAAAAGAGAATAACCACTCGGTTAAAACACCGTTTAGAAAACGGAATGATTGAAGAAGTTAAACGGCTGATTGATGAAGGAATCTCTTTTGAACGGCTTGATCTGTTTGGACTAGAGTATAAATTTCTAGGAAAATTTTTAAAGGGAGAGTTGAACTACAACGATATGTTTCAAAAGCTCAATAGCGCAATTCATAGTTTTGCAAAAAGGCAAATGACGTGGTTCAGAAAAATGGAGCGCGAGGGAATTAAAATTAATTGGATTGACGGACCGGACTTTGAAGCCGCCAAACAAATCATTTCTCAGAATTACTTTTCATGAATCTAAACGAACGAATAAACATAGAGCTACCTGCTGAAGTTAAAAAATATCTAAGCAAGTATAACGCGGGGTTGTGGAAACTCGAGCTTTGCGAAACGAAGAATTTTAACAACATTGTTGTTGTTCCTGCAATTCATGAGTATGAAAATATTGTTAACCTCCTAAAGTCATTTGCTCAAAACGACAATAAATATTTTAACGAGACACTTGTAATCTTTGTGGTGAATAACTTAAAAAGTTCACATGAAGAGGTAATGAGTAACAATCGAAAAAGTTTAGAGCTTCTCCGCGGCATAATTTTCAAAAAGTCGGATGGAGAGCCGATCGCTAAAATCAGTTCCGCAGGATTAAATATCGGATTGATTGATGCGTCAAGTAGTGGTTTAGAGCTGCCCGAAAAAGATGGCGGAGTTGGTCTTGCAAGAAAAATCGGGATGGATATTGCCCTAGCTAATTTCGATTATTCAAATAGTGAAAAGAAAATTTTAATCTGTCTTGATGCTGACTGTACGGTAGAAAAAAATTATTTGACAGCAATAGTCCAAGCATTTAAAAAGAGAGACACCAGCGCCGCTTATGTTCAATATGAACATCTCTTTCCGGAAGACGAGAAAGAAAAACTCGCCATTATTTGCTACGAAATATTTCTCCGCTATTATGTGCTCGGATTGATTTATGCGGATTCGCCGTTTGCGTTTCCAACAATTGGTTCAACGATGATCTGTGATTATGAAAGTTACATTAGAATCGGTGGTATGAATAAGAGGAAAGCAGCCGAGGATTTTTATTTTATGGAGAAACTTGCTAAGATCACGAACATAAAAAAAATTGATTTAACGAAAGTTTATCCGGCAAGCAGAGGTTCGTGGCGCGTGCCGTTCGGAACGGGTCAAAGAGTAAACAGATATTTTGCCGGGACACACGATGAATATCTTTTGTATAATCCCAAATCTTTTGAAGTGTTGAAAAAATGGCTTCTCGGTTTTAACTCTCCGGAAATTCTTGGCGCAGATGAATACTTAAAAAACGCAAATGAAATAGATTCAGCTTTGCATTCATTTCTTATTGAAAGTTCTTTTAAAGAAAGCTGGGGAAAAATCATTCTCAACTCAAAAACTAAAGAGCAAATTCAAAAACAGAAAATGATCTGGTTTGACGGCTTCCGCACATTGAAACTGATTCATTACCTAAGAGATAACGGATTTTCATCGGTAAACATGTTTGATGCGCTGGATGAAATGTTCACTCCTTTCGATAAGAAAATAATTCGAATGAACAAGGAAGAGCTTCCCGCATCTGAAATTCAGAAATTGTATTTGGCTGAATTGAGAAAAATGACTTAATCTCTTTCCCCACTAATCTAAAAACGCTTCTGCTCTCCTCTTAGAAATTCATCTCTAACTTGAGTATATTTGCCCGCTATTTTTAACGGCAATGCCGTATTAACAAGAGGATCCATGGAAATCTACGACAAGTTAAAATTAATAAAAGAAAAATACGATAAGATTAACGAGCAACTGTCGGATCCCGCAAATCTTTCTGATCAATCGAAACTCATTTCATTAAGCAAAGAAAGAAGCGGACTTGTTGATATTGTGGAAGCGTTTAATGAGTACGACAGCCTGCTTAATAATATAAAAGGTAATCAAGAAATTATAGAGAGCGGTGAGGATAAAGAACTTTCTGAAATTGCAGAAGGCGAGTTAAATGAATTAAAAGCCAAACGTGATTTAATGGAAGAGAGAATTAAATTTCTTTTAGTTCCGAAAGATCCCGATGATGATAAAAACGTAATTATGGAAATCCGCGCAGGAACCGGAGGCGACGAAGCCGGACTGTTCGCCGCAAATCTTTACAGAATGTATTCCCGCTATGCGGAAATTCGCGGCTGGAAACAAGAAATAATTGATTTGAACGATACCGGTATCGGCGGAATTAAAGAAGTTGTTTTTAGTTTGGTTGGAACAAGCGTTTTCGCCGATTTAAAATTCGAGAGCGGTGTTCACCGCGTTCAACGTGTGCCGGCAACAGAAGCAAACGGTAGGGTGCATACCTCGGCTGCATCGGTTGTTGTTCTTGCTGAGGTTGAAGATGTTGAAGTGAATATTGATCCCGGTGATTTGCGGATTGATGTTTACAGAAGCGGAGGCGCCGGCGGTCAGAACGTTAATAAAGTTGAAACCGCAATTCGCATAACGCACTTACCAACCGGACTTGTTGTTCAATGTCAGGATGAGCGTTCGCAATTGAAGAACCGGAATAAAGCTATGAAAGTTTTAAAGGCGCGCTTATATGATATGAAATTGAATGAGCAGAACAGCGAAATTGCCGCAACACGCAAAATTATGGTTAAGAGCGGAGACCGCAGTGATAAAATTAGAACGTACAACTTTCCGCAAAACAGAGTAACAGACCACCGCATCGGTCTAACTCTCTACAACCTTTCGGAAATAATCGAAGGTGATTTAAACGAACTTGTCGAAAAGTTGAAACTCGCCGATAGAGCAGAAAAACTTAATGCCAGTAATTAATTTTAGTCCTTGATAAAATCCCACAGAACATTTACAATTTTCCACTCGCCGTTCCATTTGGCAAGATGAATATAATCGAAAAATCCTTTAGCAACCGTCCGCACACTCGCATTATTCCCGGTGATGTCGAGGATTTTAAATTCAAAAATTCTTTGATCCGCGGGAATGGATTTGCCTCCTCCTGCTTTTGTAATATGGATTAGAGTCAGCGCACTCATTTGGTCAAAACGCTGTCTGCCGGTTTGAGGATCGGTTCTTACAATTCTTTTTGCAAGTTCAGGATGTAATGCTTTCTCCATTCGTTCTGCATTGCCTTCATAAAATCATTCGATATAATTTGAAGCACAACTTTTGATCGCCAGAGAATCTTCTTTTGTCTGCGAATAAGATCGGGAGAGAAAAATTATTGCGAAGAGAAACAAGAAAGAAATTATTGTTCTCATAACAACACCATTTTGTTTGCTGTTAATTAGACGCCGAATGATTTAGATTGTTTTACTTAACCAAAAATTCACTCTTTATCACCTTGCTTTCTTTTTCAGTTGTTAGAGCGTAAGTGAAACCATCGTAAAGCGAAAACGCACCGTATTCACCCTTCTTGTTTATGGCAACGTAACCAATTTGAATATCTCTGTTGTTCATTGCCGTCTTATAAATTCTTTTGATTGCGTATTCGCATGCCTCTTGCGGTGAAAGACCATCACGCATTTTTTCTACAACCAAAAAACTTCCCACTGTCCGCATAACAAATTCTCCGTTTCCGGTTGCAACGGCGCCGCCAAATTCGTTATCTACAAACATACCAGCGCCTATAATCGGAGAATCACCAACTCGTCCATGAAGTTTCCATGCCATTCCGCTTGTTGATACGCCACCGCTAAGATTGTTGGAATTATCAATTGCAAGCAATCCGATTGTATCATGATTTTTCTCGTCAACGCGGTAAACTCCGTGCGGATTTTTCTTTCTCCATTCTTCCCATGTTTTTCTAGAGCTTTCAGTTAGAAGATTTTCTTCTTTGAATCCGTTTTCTAGTGCGAACTTTTTTGCGCCTCCGCCAACAAGCATTACATGTTTTGTTCTCTGCATAACAAGTTTTGCAACAGAAATAGGATTTTTAATTCCTTCAATACATCCAACAGAACCGGCATTACCATTCCAATCCATAATTGATGCATCGAGGGTAACAATACCGTCTTCATCGGGTAATCCTCCGTAACCAACGGAAGTATTTGTCGGATCATCTTCGGCTACACGTATTCCCGCTTCTAAAGCATCGAGAGAATTCTTCCCGGCTTTCAAATATTCAAAAGCTTTTTCTGTTGATTTGATTGTTCCACCCCAAGTTGCAACAGCAATCAAATTTCCGTCAACATGCTGCCGTCCAAATATATTTGAAGGGGAAAGTTGATTTGCCATTAATCCGCCGCTAACTAGAGCGCCGGTTTTAACAAAATCACGACGGGTGATTTTCATTTTACTCTCCAAGTTTTTTTTGTTGAATGTTCTGGTTAATCTCGATAAGAGCCGGGTGCTCTTCAAAAAGTTTTAATATGTCTTCGAAGAGAAACATTTTATTCTTTTCGTAAAGCGATTTGTAAATATTTTCAATTAGATTAAAATCTTCTTGCGTGTCAACCGTCCAGCGATGAAACGAATAATCTTTTTCGTATGAGAAATTTCTGAGAGTAAATATCTCCGGATGGTTATAAATGTATGGAGTTACATGCTCTCGTTCATAGACTTGTATTGCTTCGTTGTATGCTTTTTCAAGAGCGGTAAAAGTGAATATCTCAGTATCAAGTCCGCGCGGAAAAGAGCGCGTTAAGACGTTGCTCAGATAATCTAATTTTTCCATCCGAGTTCCGGAGATAAATTCTTTCAGCATCTTATCTATGATTGAAAAATCAATCACCGGGCAATCAGATGTTATTCTAACTATAATTTTGGCGTCAAATGATTTGGCGGTATTGTAATAACGCGAAAGAACATCTTCAGAGCTTCCGCGGTAAAACAAAAAATTATTCTCTTCGCAAAAATTTTGGACTTGATCATCCTCGGCGAGGTCTGTTGTGGCAACAATAATTTTATCAATTAGTTTCGAGTGAGAAAGGCGGTTAACTACATGCCATAGCATCGGTTTATTGTTAATTTCTTTTAGAATTTTTCCAGGAAGACGGGTTGAACCTAAGCGCGCTTGAACTATTGCCGCTATTCCAAGATTTTGTTTCTCACTTTTCAATTAAATTCCAATCTAATGGCGTTCCTCTTTCGATATCCTTTGAAGCTTTTTTGCCGAGAATTTCTTTTAAGAATTTTGGTGGCAATCCATGCGATGGTCTAATAGAGCGAACATTTTCTTCCGAGAATATTTCTCCGGAGCGGATATCTTTGATAACAAATAATGAACGCGCAAACATTCGGCTCTTTTTTGTTTTATCGCTTAACTCGAATTTCACTTCACCAAGAGCTTTTTCCACTTGACGAATTTCATCAACCATCTTTTTGAATTCAGCTGGTTCAAGCGAAAACGAAGAGTCCGGTCCGCCTAAATTTTTATCAAGTATAAAATGTTTTTCAATAATTGCCGCGCCAACTGCGGCGGCAGTAACGGGAACAATTGTTCCTAATGTGTGATCGGACAAACCGGCAACGGTATTATATCTTTCGGCAAGAGCCGGAATCATTTTTAAATTAGCGTCTTCAATTGATGCGGGATATTCAGAAGTACATTTTAAAAGTGCTATTTGATTATTGCCCATTCGTCTGCATGCTTCTACCGCATCTTTAATTTCTTCTTCTGTAGCAATGCCTGTTGAAATTATAACCGGCTTTCCTTTTGAAGCAGTGTATTCAATTAAAGGAATGTCAACAATTTCGAAAGACGCAATTTTATATGCGGGCACATTCATCGTCTCAAGAAAATCAACGGCGCTTTTATCGAATGGAGACGAGAAGCAGATCAAACCAAGTTCTTCTGCGTATTGTTTTAACTTGGGCTGCCACT
>JAKAMS010000507.1 GCA_021812745.1 Bacteroidota bacterium
TTATTAGTTTGGAAGGTCAAGCTTTCTGGAAGTTGAAATCATCTCCGGTACAGAATAGATTATTCCTCAAAAGTAAAATTGTGATTTTCAGTTCGTTAATCCTTTTTATCGCACTTAGCTTGAGTTTAATTTCTAATTATAAATTTGGAATCGTTCTCACGGCATTTTCCGCAGTAATTACTTTATTGACTGCTTTGACGGTCATTTCAATTAATTTTGGAATGGGCGGTTTATACACAAACTTTAAGGAAAAAAATGCAATTAGATTATCATCATCTCAAGGTGCCTCGCTTTCCTTCTTGATCAATATCGTTTATATGTTATTCCTTGTCTTGGTTCTTTACAAACCGTTAAGCGGTTTATTTTTATCAATAATGATCAAACAAACCTTTGCTCTGAGTACATTTTACTGGTCGTTGATTCCTATCGGCATTCCTTCTTTAATTCTAATCATAACATTTCTCAAGATAGCCGCTGATTCCATTAAAAAAGATTTTTAACAGCTTATTTATTCAGTTATTGATAATGACGTATAATATTTTTTCCTAACTCTGCCCGCTAATTTAACGATAGATTTTCTTGTAACAATTCTTGGAATGAAAGAAAGCAGTTTGTTATATGAGCCATCTACAACACTTATTTTTCTGCCTAAACTTTTCATCGCTGTACTAACAACTTGTTCAACAGTTCTTGGCGCGGGACCGGAAGAAGTATTTGCTTTCTGCTGAAACTCCGTATCAGTTCCACCCGGATTAAGCGCAAGAATATCAATGTTAGAGTCTCTTAATTCATACCAAAGCCCTTCACTCATAAAAAGGTTAAATGCTTTAGTTGCAGAGTAAGTTGTTGTTAAAGGCGTAGGCTGGTATGCCACAAGACTTCCAAGAAAAATGATTGCGCCTTTTTTTCTTTCCTTCATTTGTTGAACATAATGATGTGTTAATAAAGTCGGGGCAATACAATTAACGCGGATCATATCTGCTTGTTGGTCAACATCGGATTTTACAAATTCTCCGGCAAATCCGAAACCGGCATTGTTAATCAACATCCCCACTTCCTTATCGCCGACAAACTTTTTTAATTCTTCCATAAAATTTTCTTTTGATAGATCAATCGGAGCTACGATAATATTTACATTGTATTTTCCTTTCAGCTCATTGGAAAGTTTTTTAAGGCGATCTTCCCTGCGTGCGACTAAAATTAAATTCATATTTTCGGATGCAAGCCGTTTTGCAAAACCTTCTCCAATTCCGCTTGATGCACCCGTTATCAACGCCCAACTGCCGTATTTTTCTTTCAATGTCATTTTATTCTCCTTTTAATCTATGCCGATCAGTTAAATCTGCTTCTTCTATTTAGCAAAGCGCAAAATATGATTGATAAATTACAAAATCATTGCCATATTGAAACAGATATTTGTAAGGGGTTTTTATGAAAAAGATCTTCGTTAATAATTTTTCCTTACTTCCTTCTTTACTTCTTTTCTTTTCAGTTACTTCCATTCTTAACGCACAAATTAAAATCGTCTCTACTTCCGACGCTCCGGCGGCTATTGGTCCTTATTCCCAAGCAATAGTAACGGGTAATTTTATTTTCTGTTCCGGACAAATACCACTTGATCCGGTTACAATGCAAATTGTCGGAGATGAGATTGAGGCACAAACTCGTCAGGTATTCAAAAACATTCAAGCCGTTTTGAAAGCAGAAAATTTAACTCTAAGTAACGTTGTAAAATGTACTGTGTTTATGAAAAATTTAGACGACTTCGGAAAGATGAATGCTATATATGCAGAGGAGTTTGGTTCTAACAAACCGGCACGCTCTACTGTTCAAGCCGCACGAATACCTCGAGATGTGTTGATTGAAATTGAGTGTATTGCGGTGAAATAGTTATTAGCTATCTGTGAACAGTTATTAGAATCATCTTATTAAACTATTCCAACCGCTATGAAAAAAATTTTCCCCCAAATACTAACCGGAATATTATTTAATCAGTGGAATTCCGATTGAAGCACTCGGTTCTTCAATCTTTAGAAGATTTGCAATTGTCGGCGCAATATCAATCGTAAAAACAGAACTGTTATTTGTTTGTTTTGGAATGTGCCACCCATAAAAAAGCAGCGGGACATGTGTATCATACGAATATGCGGTTGAATGTGTAGTCCCTTTATCTAAAAAGTTTGGCAAATATCCAGGCTGAAGACTATAAGTGATATCGCCGGATAGTGCCGGATTAAAACCATTCAGAATCGGGTTAGATGATTCACGTGACGGAATTTGTTTTTCAAGATCATCACGCAAGCTTATTGATGCAATTGCCGTGAAAGTATCTCTCAAATAATCTGTGAAGCGTTGTTCAACTTCGTGTATGTTCAAATTCATTTTCTTAATAACATGTCTGCTAAAATAAATCTGTCTGTTAGAATGATTTTCAATTAGTTCTTTGTCGCCGTAAGTCCTCATTGCAAATGATTTCAATGAGTCGAGAAATTTTTTATTATTTAATT
>JAKAMS010000508.1 GCA_021812745.1 Bacteroidota bacterium
ATGAAAATAATCATGACGTTTTCGTATTGCATCTATAAATAATTTGTAGTTAGAGACAGAGACACCTGTAACAGCTTCTAACTTGTTTAACCATTCGTGATACTCTTTTAAATTTTCCACCGCCATAGCTTTATCTGGGCGAAACGCAGGAATAACCTTAGTGCTAAACGGTTTCTTCTTTATCACCTGATGGAATTCGAGTGAATCGGTTGGATCATCCGTTGTGCAAATTATTTCCACGTTGAATTTCCCAATTATCCCATGTGCTGAAAAATCATCCTTTTGAAGCAGATCGTTACATTCATTCCACACACTTTCAGCAGTTTCAGAATTCAAAAGACGATCGGAAATTCCAAAGGGTCTCTTCAGCTCCATGTGCGTCCAATGATAAAGAGGATTCTTTATTGTATAAGGAACCGTTGACGCCCATTTGAAAAATTTTTCTTTATCACTTGCACTGCCAGTAATAAATTTTTCATCAACTCCATTAGCGCGCATTGCCCGCCATTTATAATGATCGCCATTAAGCCAAACCCGCGTAATGTTTTCAAATTTTCTATTCTCAGCAATTTCTTGAACGGGAAGATGACAATGATAATCTACAATCGGCTGATCCTTGGCATACTCGAAATAAAGTTTCTCTCCGGTTTTGTTGAAGAGAAGGAAATTCTTCTTAATAAAAATATCGCTCATTTCAATTCCATTTTATTTTTACAGTACATTCACAACAATGAATAAAAGAGTGCATGCTAAATATCCACGCGTTTCATCTTCGGCGTCAATACTCCCATTATTACCCAAGCCAATAAATAAGCAGAGCCGCACACTATAAACATTATATAGTAACCTGTTGTTATGTTATCAAGCGCTTTGTAATAATCCAGCAAAGCGCCGGCTAATTTTGCAATTAAAATTCCGCCGACGCCTCCAGCCATTCCACCCAATCCGGTGATCGAAGCAACGGCTTTCTTTGGAAACATATCCGAAGCAGTAGTGAAAATATTTGCAGACCACGCTTGATGTGCTGAAGCGGCTAATCCAACAATGAGTATCGCATACCAATGACTGTATTGTCCTAAAGCTTGCGCAGAAACAATCGGAAGAACAGCCAACGCAAAAACAAGCATGGAAGTACGGCGCGCTTTGTAAACAGGCCATCCTTTATTTATTAAAGCTCCGGAAAGCCATCCTCCGAATATGCTTCCAAAAGTTGTCATAGTATAAACCAGAGCTATAGGAAGAGCGAGATCAGTTTTTGACATTCCGTATTGCTGATATAAAAATGAGGGCAGCCAGAAAAGATAAAACCACCAAATCGGATCGGTTAGAAATTTTCCGATAACAAATGCCCATGTTTGACGATACGACAACAACTTAACCCAGCTAACTTTTTCAACATTGTTTGAAACTTCATCCTTGTCGCTATGAATGTACTCGAATTCTTGCTTTGATAATTTTTTGTGCCTGGATGGAATTTCATAAACTATTAACCAAAAAATTAGCCAGATTAATCCGATTGCGCCTGTAATAATGAAAGCCCATTGCCAGCCTAACGAAATTGCGATTAACGGCACAGTCAACGGTGCAATTATAGCGCCAACATTCGATCCGGAATTAAATAGTCCGGTAGCGAGCGCTCTTTCTTTTTTAGGAAACCATTCGGCAACCGTTTTAATTGCGGCTGGAAAATTTCCGGATTCACTCACACCAAGTATTCCTCTTGCAGCCATAAACCCAACCGTGCTGCGCGCAAACGCGTGTCCTATCGACGCTAAACTCCAAATTGCCAAAGACAACGCATAACCTAACTTTGTCCCAATTCTATCAATTACCCAGCCGGCACCAAGCATTCCCACGGCATACAAAATCTGAAAGACAACTATGATATTTGCGTAATCAGTTTCCGACCATTTGAATAAAGGCTGCAGATAATCATCTTTCAATAAACTTATGACTTGCCGATCAAGATAATTTACTGTTGTTGCAAAAAATACTAATGAAAGAATTGTCCAACGGTATTTGCCAACTTTCATTTTCTCTTCCATCAGGTTTTCTCCGTTTTTAATTTGAGCCGCAATTAGTTTTATCGTTTTGTTCTAATATTATCCTCATGCAACATTTCGCTTTTTCATTTGCGTCTTGATTTAGAAATTATCAAAGCTTCTAAAGTTAATTTTTTTATCTCGTCGAATTTTTTATTTGTAATCAGATCGCTCTTCACCATCCAGCTTCCGCCGCAAGCCAACACTTTTGGAAACTGCAAATAATTAAGAAGATTTTTTTCATCTACTCCGCCGGTAGGAATGAATCTGAGATTTCCAAAGGGTGCAGAGATGGCTTTCAAATAATTTAGACCGCCAAGTGCTTCGGCAGGGAAAAATTTTACGACTTCCAAATTAAATTCTAAAGCACGTTCTATTTCTGTGGGAGTAGCAATTCCAGGTGTGATTGGAATATTTTTAGTTAAACAATACTCAACAACTTTAGGATTTAATCCCGGAGAAAC